>CAYNDU010000023.1:7954-18129 GCA_964395615.1 uncultured Pirellulaceae bacterium
TGGTTTCGTGGCCGTGGCGTTGACACGTTGCACGGCGCTCGTCTTGAGCCATCCGCTGTGTGCCTCGCCGTCAATGACCACTCGGCCGCCGATCCAGTCGCCGAGGACTTCACTGATGCGCATTACCGCGCCCTTCTTCAATTTGGCCGCAACCTCCTTGCCCACCATCAACTCAGCACTTTCGTTGGCAACGACAACCATATCGCCTGGCTGGAGGACCGTTTCGTCCTCGGCGCCCACTAAGGGTCTGAGCAGTAGTCCGGCCGGTCCGGTCAATGTAAAACCCACCAGAACCAGCAGGGCGATGGGAACGGCGACGACTGAGAATTTCCGGAACATAGCCAGATCTCCCTTGAAAACCGGCACAGACAAAAAACGTGGCCCGCCAACTGAACATCGTATGGCGCCGATGATTCCGTTAACCGCGTCTTGTCGATCAGGTGTGAAAACTTAGTGCGTTCAGGCGGTTTACGAAATATATGTCACCATACACCGTCAGTCTAAGTCGGGCCCACGATTCATGCAACAATCGGTTGGCACCCCACGGGAAGGAATCAGACAATTCTCCAATTCCGATCGGTTATGTGGGTTGCTCAGCGGCTCGTGCCGGCCGATTCCCGCTCTTCATTCCCGACGGCTCCGGGATCATGGCCACGAATGACGGCGAACAGCACGTAGGTAGTCTGAACCGAGACCCAGGCGAACATCCAGGCTCGTCCTCCGGTGCCGGACCCGTAACTGTGCAGACCCGTGCCGAGGAGAAAATTCACGCCATACCAGGCCAACAAGACAAACGAAAAACACATTACGACGGCGGCGGCGAGCCCGAACGGCCCGATCCACTGAGCGTGAGCCGCGTGGATGACCGCCAGGTAACTCAGAATGGTGATCAGCGCCCAGACCTCTTTTGGGTCCCATCCCCAGAACCGCCCCCAGGAATAATCGGCCCAGATGCCGCCCAACACGGTCCCCGACATCAGCAGGATCACGCCAACTTGGGTCGAGCGGTAGGTCCATCGTGCCAGCCCGTCCATCAGACTCCGATTCGTCGAGCGCGCAAGAGTATATCCCAGAGTGACGTTGCCCAGGCCGGTGGCGAGCGTGAACGCGGCGTACCCGAGTGTGACGGTCAGCACGTGCAGGGTCAGCCAGAACGTACTTTGGAGCACCGGTGGTAGGGGTTGGATCGAAGGGTCCAACGCGGACGGACAATTGTCGGCAACAATCAGTGCCAACGTGGACGCGACCGCGGCGACGGCCAGCGGCCATCGGCTCCGGTCGAGAAACTCAAAAACGAGTCCCATTCCCAGCACGCCAAAACCGACGAACAAAACCGACTCGTACATGTTGGTTACCGGCGGACGTTCCGATAGAAATGTCCGCAGCGCGAACCCGGCCGTCATCAGGAGCCAGGCCCCGCTCAGCCCAACGACGGCCAACCGGTAGCATCTTGTCGAACCGCCAAACCGGTACAGACCGAGCAGCAAGAGACTCATTGCGGACAGCAACCACGCGAGGCGAAAGGGCGTCCAGCGATGGTAGGCTCTTTCGACATCAATGCGGAATGACGAAGGGTAGGCGCCGGTCCGCCGGCCGACTGCCTTCGTTCTTCGGATGAGGTCTTCCGTCCGCTTGTCGAGTCTTGGCGAATCGCCCGACAGATAGGCGGCCCGCAGTGCCGCCAGATCTCGTTGCAGTTTTCGAAGGTCCCCTCGAGTCTCCGAGTTGACACTCCATGTCGAGTCGACGATGTTGGCGATTGAGAGCCATCCATCGGGATCCGACGGGTCGCCAAGGACCCTTACTCGCCGGGCCATGCGATGGTCACAGTACGACCGAAGTCGGCCGGCGAGTCGAACGGCATGGCGCTCGAGTGGAGATCGTGATTGGGGTGGAACCGCAGCCAGGCGATTCGCCCACGCCACAAAGGTCAGCTCCGCCCGGTCGCCGGGAGGCCGAACCCTGGCGCTCGCCAGATAAGCAGGCGTGACAAGCGGGCGACCAGGCGTGACGCCGAGCAACCGTTGCAGTGGTTCGTCGTCGATTGACAGCAGGGTGGTGCGATCCCAATGATCGGGCCGATGGTGTGCCCAGTATCTTTCCATCGCGAACGGCTGCCTTGGATCCGGCAGGTGTTCGGCCTGACCCCATCCCTGCCAATCCAGCATCATTCGCACGTACCACTCAGTCGGAGCCATGCGCACTCCAGTCGAAACGTCAAAGTACTTGTCTCGATGTGTCAATTGGCGCAGAGTCTCTCGCGCCAACGATTCCAGCGGCTTCCAACGCCCTCCATCATAGACCGGCAGTCGGGACCACGCGTCGTAGACACTTCCCGCTTCCGCTCCGGCAACGCATGGCGCGATCAAAAGCAAAAACGCACCCGTGACGAACCAGCGTCTGCCGGCCGCAAAACGAACCGGCGGGCCACCGATGCGGATGTCGAGAGATCTGGTCATGGCATCTCTCCCGGGCGGATCGTTGGCTCGGTCGACTTCCCGGTGAGAATCGTTCGGTTCGAGCGACCGTTCGTTAGAGAGTCGAGCCAGGTCAAACGACGGGCAAAGACGATCAGTGTACCGAGGCAGATGAACAGGCTGCCCAGGTACTTGGTCCATCTTCCAGGGTCGCGCACGATGCGCAGGGATACTTCTTCCTCGCCATCTGGTCTCGTTTGAATATTCTGCAAGTAAATGACCCAGCCCTCCTGTTTCAGAGGGTGATTATGTGCCAGCCGGTGCGGGCCATGCGTGCCGCTCGTTCGACCGGAAAGTCGAATTCGGCATTCTTGTTGAGCCGTCGCTGCGCCGTCGCTCACCGATGAATGGCGATGGCTGACCATGTGCAGAGCAAAGCCGAGCGGCAGCTGTTCCTTGCCGAATGCGATCGTCAATGGTCCCGATTTTCCAACCACCGTCTGTTCCTGTCCTCCTCGTTGTAACCAGACGGTTTGAGTATTCCCGGCCCCATGAAATTCCAACTCGATCGCCGCCTTTCGCGACGCGCCGCGAATGGGTATTCCGGCCGACACGTACCGGTCCGTTTGTCGACCATGCAGCACACGCCGGTCGATTCTCAGTCGATATTCCTTCCGCCAGTCGATTACCTGACCCTCGGTCACTTCCCCGAGGAAGCGAAAGGACCCATCGCCCGATTCACGACCGTGAAGGCGACCGTCTGCCGTCTGCAAAAACTCGATCCGATCCCTCTCGATTTCTGATCGATGGTAGTACCAGAATCTGACCGGTACCGGTTCGCCTCGCATTTTCGCAAAACTGACCATCGGCGAGGCGGCGAAAGCGAGTTCGCGAGTCGGATGGGGTCGACCCGGAAGGCTGATCGTTAATTCCACGACCGGGTTCTTCGGCTGCCGGTCGACGTTGGCCACTCGGCCGTCCGCCTGCATCGTCGCATGGGGGAGGTAGTTCGTGATGGTTACCGACGCCCCCGTGCTCCCGATCGGTACGGACTGCCGACCGGTCGTCTGCACGTCAATGGCCGCCCTTTGTGCTCGATAGTAGGCAACGAGGGTCCCCTGAGGTCGGTCGACCAGATTCGGAGGATCCTTGAAATCGGTCAACATCGCCTCGGCCGTTGCCTCAAGAAACCGTACGGTGAGCGGGCCGAGCGACTGCTCCGCATTAAACGGGCCAGCCACACATTCCGAGGAAGCGACTTGCCGTTCTTGAGAGTCCAGCAACGACAGTTGCAGCACGGGAGGTCCGATTCCCGTGGCGTCCGGCTGCCAGCCCGCTTCGCGTCGCGCTCGCTGCAAAAACGACCGCGCGCGGACGGCCAGACCGTCGACCATGCCAAGTTCCAGCGATTTCCGCTCAGGCCAGTCGCTTGGACCGGGGCCAAAACTGATCCGGCCGGCGGCACCCTCGTCCGCGCTTTGCGAACGAAAACGAATCTCGCTCCGATCCTTCAGAGTTATTGCCCCTGCCGTCTTCCCGTCGGTCAATGTCATCTGCCCGTCCAAGCCCCCTCTTCGGGTCTGCCAGCAACCGGCCAACAAGATCAAGATGCCCAGATGCGTAAGAAGGAATCCCGTTTGATTCCGTTGCCAAGGGAATCGGCGCAGGGCCGAGACGGTCACATTCAGCCCCACGAGCGCCAAGAGAATACTGAACCACGTGCTGCGATAGACGTGCCAGCGCACCCACGACGTACCGAGGTGTGTCTCGGCCAACGTGGCGCCGGCCAGCACCACGCCGACCGCCACCATGAGAGCCACCGCGGTCAGCGCCGAACCGAGAATTCGAACTGCAAGTGACCGTCCGATTGTTCCATCTCCCTGAGTGATGCGGTTACAGGCCGCCAGAAACGGCGATGTCGTGATTCGTAGTGCCAGGGTTCCGCCCAAGCCAAGGCTCTCGTGGGAGGATCGGACCATTTGGGCGGTCCTAGTAACCACGATGATCTTCCTGACCGGTAGATTCTAGCCACTTACCCGATTTCACCCCAGGCGTCACTGTTTCCCAGGTTGCCGGAATAAGCGGATTGATGAGAGAACGCCGCGAATTGTAACCAGACGGAATCAAGGGACCAATCCGCGCAAACCGATCACCACAGAGGAGACCCCGTTGCGCGCCGAGAAATGAAGCACGGTTTGGAAGTCTGGGGTATTGATGACCGAACGTGGCAGCACCATGAACTTGAGCAACAACGAGTCGATCGGCAGTGAGTCGGGGGGCGCTCGGCGCGTTGACACCGTGGCCGACGAACGGGGGGCCCGTGACGCGGCGCTCTCATCCGCGGTCACTCCCTCCCAATGCGAGAGTTTGCTGAGACGAATTCCCGCGTCCGCTCTCGTCGCGTGGAGCATCGTACTGGGCACGGCGATCGTGATCGTCGCTTCGTGCAATTCGCCTTATCCGCCGGCACGACCGACGGGTCAGACGCAACTCGACCGGGGCTGGCCGGCGGCACAGGTCGGATTTCGCCAGACGACACAGCTGCCTTCCGACTGGCGCGAGGGGAAGATACTCTGGCGGCCCTCAGATTATCCCACATTACGAGTCGCACCGGCAACCATCCCTGGTGCCCAGTTCGTCAACGATGACAAGCAGTGTGTACTGTGTCATGAAGCATACGTTCGCGCATTTGCCAGCAACGTTCATCGCGGCCAATCGTGCGAAAAATGTCATGGACCTGCCAGTCGGCACGTGGCGAGTCGGGGGCGGGAGCCGAACTCAATATTGAGTCTCAAGCCGTCCGACCAGGTAACTCCCGCCGGACTGCCTCTTGACGCGGCTCAGCGCAGCGAGGCCTGCCTGCAATGCCACGACACGGAACCGCACCTTATGGTGCCGACGTGGCGGCACTCCACGCACGCTCATAACAAGGTCGCATGTGCCGACTGCCACAACAGTCATTACAACGTTCCGCCGGGCACACCGGCCGCCGTGTTGGGGGCCATGCCGTTGCCGAATAACGGTGTTTCCAGTCAGGTTGATTTTGTCCAGCCCGCGCCGGAGCAGTCACTGCGAGGAACATCGCACAATCTGGCGGCCGTTTCCCCGGCCGTTTGTTACCGCTGTCACGACCAGATGCAACGGCTCGAGACGGTTCATCACCCGCATCGTCTGGGAGCCGCCTACCCGCCACCGCATGGCGCCGGATTCGGCCTGGAAACATACGGCGGCACGTTTGACTGCCTGACCTGCCACACGCCCCATGGTCAGATCAAGGCGGAAACGCGCAAAGATCTGTGCCTTCAGTGCCACACGGGGCCTCACATCGACCAGTGGCAGGGCGCTCCGCACGACCTGGCCGGCGTTGGGTGCACCGATTGTCACAATCCACACCCGCGTGAAGGACTTCCGATGTCGGTCGATCAACCGGGGACCTGCTACCGATGCCACGGAGAAAAGCGCCATCTTGAGGAAGTTGCCCATCCGCACCAGGTGCTCGGCCCAAACGGATTCAATTGCTCGACCTGTCATCAACCACATGGTCGAGTCACATCGGCAACACGGACGGACCTTTGTCTGCGCTGTCACCAGGGTACGCCGACGATGGCCTGGCACTCGTCAACCCATCATCGGGAAGGTGTCGCGTGTGCCGATTGCCATAATCCGCACCCGGACACGAAAGCCGTGCGCGTGGCGTCCATTGATCACACATCCGTGCAACACGCTCGGCCACTGCCGATGAGCGTTGACGAGCCGAATGCGTGCTACAAGTGTCACACGAAAATATACGGACAGACCGGCATGCCGTCCCACCATCCCATTCGGGAAGGCCGTCTGGTCTGTTCTCGCTGTCACGACGGGCATGGTCAGAACGCTGGGAATCTCAAGACACCGACGATTAACGACCTTTGTTACCAGTGTCACACCGAGAAGCAAGGTCCATTTGTGTGGGAGCATCCACCGGTCACTGAGAATTGCGATCACTGTCATGAGCCGCATGGTACCGTCACCAACAACCTGCTTCGCCAGCCGACGACCTTTCTTTGTCTCCGCTGCCACGCGCCCCATTCGTCACACGGTGCAACGGGACAGTGTCTGCGGTGCCATTTCGTGAACGGTAATAACTACGACGTCGGCGGCGGCACGCGCGACCCGATGATCCCGACAACGACGAATTCTCGACAGGCTATTTTTACGAACTGCACACAATGTCATGCTCAAGTCCACGGAAGTGATCAACCTTCCGGTTTTGAAGATGGGCACGGCATGCGACGGTAACGCGACCAACGATCCTAACCAGTTTTTTGCAACGGGCGCAGCCAATCGGGGACAGGAGGCCCTGGTCGGCCGCGAATGAAACAACCGACCCAAAACGAAGGAAGAGGAAATCACAGAGAATTCGTGAGAATTCGGCCATCCCAAACGGCCTGCCACTCAGCCCGCGTACCCACCCACCCCGTCGGTTCCGCTCGGCGCGCCCGGCTTCGGACCCGTATGCCGAAGCCGGCGCCCAACCGCCGTCGGGCGAGGCGATCATGAAGACGAAAACCCGCAACACGATGCACTGCGTGTCGACAGTATTGGCCGCCTCGGTCCTGCTGGTGCTGGTCGGTCTGCGCGCTATGCATGCGGAACAGCCCATCGGTCGACTCGATTACCTGCCGGTCGACCTCGATCCACTTCGAACACACAAGCTTCTAAGTGGTGTTGTTCGACTGGCAACTCCGGCCGACGCGCCGCCCGTTCCCATGATGCAACGAGCGCCCCTGCCGACGTCGGTTCCCCTGGAGGGCCCAATGACAACGGCACGTCCTCCCACAAGTTCACGCTCTATGCCGGCAATCCCGCAGTCCGCGGGCCGTTCGGCGGCGGCCCGGCCGAGGTTACTCCCGAGTGTCGACACCGATGCTCGACCAACACCCATTCCCGCGGCGAGCGCTGCACCCAATCGCCTGCCGCAACCTTTTCCGACACCCTTGCTTCGTCCAACTCCGGACCAGCCGGCTCTCACCCCACGGTCAGGAGTGAACAACGGGTCGATATCGTCGTCCGGCGGCGGAACGCGTGAAGGGGCGCCTTCGGACTGGAGGGGCAGCCGGCGGCAGTATGGAGAGTCCCCGGAAAAGGATCATCGGGATCGATTCGCTCTGCTCCCGAATGTGTTGCCTCTCGAGTTGGCGACCGTGACGCCCTCTTGGGTCGAATCGGATGAAATGGCCGAGCCACGTCGCAAGGTCGGTGGCACTCCACGGCTGAGCGGGGAGGACGCGGAGGGCGAGTTCTTCACGTGGGCACCCGGTGTCGAACGAGGGACGTGGGGTGTTCAACCGATGCGCGCCGTCGTCCCCGCGCCACAACCTCAGTTCGGTGCACTTCCGGCGTTCGAGTTGGCCGTACTGTCCCCTCATCCCGTTCTTCCTCGTAGCCAGTGGACGGCCCGCGGTGGGTGGTGGACCGTCCAAACCAGCGGGAATCCTTTCAAAGTCGTCCAGTACGAGGGACAGAACTCATCGTATTTCCTGGACGTCGACCGCTTGTTCACCGACGGAGATCGAACGCTGACCTTTTTTGCCAGCGGGTTGGACAATGACACGACGCTGGCCGATGTGCATTACTTCACTCCGCGGTTTACGACGGACGTGATGTTCCAACGGTTCATTCATCGGCTCGATCATGACCCACTCACGAACATGAGCTCGTCGGCCAGTTCGGACGAGATTGTCAGCGAGGATTTCAACATTGGACAAGACTACGCGATTCGCGTTCAGGAATTGCGGACCTATTTCAAGGGCCGGTTCAACGACAAGGTCAAATACCGTCTCAATCTCTGGCTCCTGAGAAAAAAGGGCCAGCGCCAGGCTCTGGCGACCCAGCACTGTGCCACAGCCGGCCCCGCCGGGCCCACCTGCCATACGACGAGCAAGAGTCAGCGAATTGATTGGCTGACGGGCGAATTGGAGCCCGTCATTGAAGCTCGTGTCGGTCCGGTTTCGCTCGCCTACTCGCGACCGATGCGATTGTTCAGCCAGGACGACCAGATCGTAAAGGCTCAGTTCGGTGACAATCATGTCTACAAGTTCGGCGGAATCCTGCCGTATGCCGTCGTCCCCGACAGTTTCACTCAAACCGACCGTTTGCGAGCCGGCGTCGACTTGACTCGCTACACTCACCTCTACGCACAGGCCTACCACGGAAAGACCGACGATAAACTAAGAGATACTCATCGCAAATCGTATGGTTTCGACGTTCGTTTGACGAACCGTCGTTGGCGCCATCTGACGCTCAACTCCTATGCACGAGGGAACCGGCAATTAAACGACATGCCCCCGTTTTTCGTTGATCCGGAGGGGCGCTCGCAAATTGTAAGGTCCTCGATCGTACCGCCCTACGGTCTGCGCCACCCGATTGATTACCTCAGACTGTCAACTGGCGGCGATTTCAGCTGGCGACCGTTCCAGGTCAGCGATTTGGGACGCGGACTGGCACTAAACGGTGGCGCCGAGTATGGCACGCTTTCGCGTAGTTACGCCGTATGGCTGTCCCAGAATCCGCCCCGGGTCTTCGATCAAGGAAAGACTCAGTACTTCACCTATTTTGCGGGCGCGAAAATGAAGTGGCGGCCATCGTTCGACACCTTCGTCCGGTACCGTGGTCGTGCCACGTCCGATCCGTTGTATGCCGTCGACCAATACGACGGGTTTACCAATACGAGCCTTCCTGAACAGGAAGACCTGGTAACTCTCGGTGGAAACTGGATCCCTCTCCCCAACCTTGTGACCAGTTTGTCGCTGGGGATCGAGAATCGAAGCCACCATTCGGCAATCGCCGATTTTGAGGAGGACAACTACCCGTTGACGGCGACTGCCTGGTACGCTCCGACCGATCGATGGTCATTATCGGGTGGGTACTCGTATCTGACGAACTGGATCGATCAGTCGATCGCGTTCCCCAGTGATACTCCCGGAACGTCGGTGTATGATCAGACGGTCTGGAATTACGGTGGTCGAGCTCAGCTGATTAGCTTCGGCGCCAGTCACATCTGGTCGGATACCGTGACACTGTCCGGCGGTTTGGAATTCGTTTGGACGAACAACTCGATCAGCCCGGTTGCCGCCTGGCCCGACCTGGGCAACAACTTTGCGGTCGGTGTCAACAAGACACGATATACGGCCGGTCTGGACTGGCAGCCGACTGAGCGAGTGGCGGCGTACTTCAGGTATATCTTCCAGGACTATACGGATGTGACCTCGCCCTACATCAGCGGAAGGTCTAACATGATCCTGGCCGGCCTGTCCGCTTTCTACTGAGCGGTCCTCACGTCAAACCGAATGGCGTTGTTCATTCCCCGAATTCCGTTCACTGGATTATGACACATGAGTACGTTTGATGAAGCGATCAGCATCCATCCTTACTTCACCATCCACGAAGGACAGATGGATGCATGCCGAGGATTTCTTACTCAGTTTTGCGAAAAAGTCGGCAGTGAGGAAAAATGCCTCTACTACGATTTCACGTTTCAAGGCAATACCCTGTTTTGCCGCGAAGCATATCGGGACGTGGAAGGTGTTCAGTCGCACCTTGAAAACTGTGGGGCCCTGCTCGAAGAGTTTCTGAAGATCGCCGACGTTCGTCGGATCGAGATTCACGGCCCGGCCGAGGCATTGGAGAAGTTGAAGCCGGTATTCGAGGCTTTCGAACCGGAGTACTTCACGTGTGCATGCGGAAGCGGTCGCTGACAGGGCCCTGACAACAACGGCG
>CAYNDU010000023.1:18229-21424 GCA_964395615.1 uncultured Pirellulaceae bacterium
GCGATCGTTCCATTTGGTGCCACCTCGCTGTCAGCTGCCGAGTACAGGCGAGAGCTGCCTCCACATGCATTTGCGACCTCCCGGCCGTCGACCGGCGGCGAGTCAACCGGTTTCTTTGTTCGAGGTGGGTCTTCCGAGTCGATTACGATCGAATGCTGTAGATGGCGACCAGGATCCCCGTTAACAGGGCCACGCCGACCGACAGAGCAACGAATCCGGCCGCCGCGATTACTCGGAGCCGGCTGGCGGACGGAACGGTCGTGCGCAGCTGGTCGTACGTTCCGTCTCGCTCCATTCGAGCGACAAAATCTGGCCGCTCATCCCGCATTTCCTGTTCCGACACGAGGCCGGAAAGGACGGCCATGTCCATCGGGAACTTCTCCGGTCGCAGATGCGTGCCAAAGAAGTGGACGGCAAAGATGAAGCTGGTGGCCAATAGGGCTTCTTCGGAGTGCACAACCTTGGCGATGTTAAGCGAGACGCCGGGCAGTACGAGACAGAAGAAATTAGGGAACCACAGAATCAAGCCACTCGTTCCAATCACTCCGACACCCCAGAAGACGGCCCAGTAGTCGAATTTCTCCCAGTAGGTCCACCGGTCGAATCCCGGTTTGGATCCCCTTCCGAAGAACCAGCGAAACATATTCCACATGTCTTTCGCATCACGCCAATTCGGCACCGGCGAGTCGGGGCCGAACACGAGGCTCAAGGGGTCCTTTCCCGAGCGGGTCTTGACATACAACTTCCGAGCGAGCCATGCCAGGTGCGCGGCGAAGTAGAGGATGGTCACAATCCCGCAGATATGATGCCAAAGGCCGGTCGAATCAAAGCCGCCCAGCGCCGCGGCAATGCGATGCGCCCAGGCCTGATCGCTGTATCGCAGCGGCAGGCCGGTCAATGCCAGGCCCAGGAACGACACAACCACCACGGCGTGTAGCAGCTGATGAATCCCGGCAAATCGAACGATGGCCTGTTCACCGGCTCGGAGGCGGCGCGGCCGGCCGTGGTTTACGACGTGGATCAAGGAACGAAGGAACCAGAGTAGGCTGTGTAACGTAAAGAACGCGAACACCGAGTAGATCAAGAGCTCCATGGATACATAAATCGCATGGAGCAACGGGTATCGGTCCGCGTCGTGGTAATCGGCATGGGGCAGAAACGTGGAGAAGTTGGAAACGGCGTGTGCGTGACACTTCCGGCATGTCTCGAGTCGGTTCGCGCCGGCGGCCATCAACGAGTTGGGATCGTCGGCGGAAAGGATGTCGTGGGCGCCGTGGCAGTCCGAACACTTGGCACCTGGTCCATAGCCCAGGTTGCTCAGTTGACCGTGCATGCTCTGCTTGAATTGTCGGAACAGGTCCTCGTGACACGTGCCGCAGCGGTCAGCCAGCGTCACTCGAAAGGCGTCGCTTCGGGGGTCGGGCAGATCATGTCCCATGTGACAGTCGGTGCAGCTTGGCGTGCGCCGGATCTTCCCCCCCGGTGCCGCACGATCGGCCGCCACTCCGGGGCCACCGCCATTACCATGGACGCTCTGTTGAATCCGCTCTTCGATGAACCGGTGGCATTGGCCACATGTTTCGGCAACGTTCGCGACATGCAGCTGAGATCGAGGATCGGCCGCGCGGAAGATGCCATGGGCCCCGTGGCAGTCGGCGCAGACGGCAGTCACGGTCAGTCCCGAGTGGATCAGGGCATGCCCATGGACACTGACCTCATATTCTTCGAGTGGTTTCTGGTGGCAGCCACCGCACAACTGCATCTGGTGTTTTGCAAATACGGGAGAATCGGCTTGCGACACTGCCTGAATTGAGTGTTTTTTTTGGCCGTGACAACTGCCGCACGAAAGAGACTGCGCGTTTCCCTCGGCATCCTTCCAGGCCGTGGCATGAACCGACTCGGCCATCGCGGCCTGCTGTTGCTCGTGACACCGTCCGCAGGCTTGACTCATTTCCGACAGAGGGAACCGAAACGGGTAGATGCCATTTGCCGGATCGGAAACTTCGCGGGAGTGCGCTTCTTCCTTACTCAGCGCGATCGGATTGCCTCCATGACACTGGTGGCACATGACGCCTTTCTGGCCATGCACGTCCTTTGCCATCTGCTCGGGAGGAACCAGGAAATGAGATCGTTCGCCCTGAAAGAGCTCTGGCATGCGGTGGCAGATGGCGCACGAATTGACACTCAGCGGCAACTGATCGGGAGCCCGCTGTCCGCTCGGCTGCGTGCCGGCAAGACCGATCGTCGAGACGGCCAGGAGGATGTGGCTGATGCCCGGGATCATTCGGTCGGCTCCGCAATCTCAAGCAACTTGTAGCTGGGCGGTTCGCACTTCAATTCTCGACAAACGGCTCTCAGTTTCGCGACCAGTGTTCGGGTCAACGAGCCGGCGAAGTGAATATTATGGATGCCGTTTCCCACTCGAAGAAAGCGAATATCTTTCTGCAGAGCGGTCATTGTTTCGACCAATTCGGCGCGACGCGGATTCTCGAGCTCCGTCGATGCAAATGCTTCGGTTGCACGGACGTAGGCCTCCTCGATTTCCCGTATGGCCACCTTCAATTCCTCACTCGTCGCCCATAGTTGATCGACAATGGTCGCATCGTGACATTGGGAGCAAGCCAGAGTGGACGCCTTCCAGATCACCGATCCGTTGTCTGATACGGACTTGACCTGGTGACAGGAGGGGCATGTCAAACGGGCCGCAACCATCGCATTCGACTCGGTCTCCGTCGTGTGGGCTCCAATGCCCTTGAGCATATTCACCTGGTCCTGGTGATGACCGGGGTGACAGGAAGCGCAATTCGAAGCGGCATGCTCGATGCGCTGTGGGTCGGGCGAATGGTGGATCTCTAAATGGCATTCCAGACAATCGACCTTGTGGTCGGAGACGTGCGTCTGATGCAGGAATTCGGAGTCGCCAATCCTCGCGAGATCGTCGACCCGGTTGTGACAAACCGTGCATCGCTCAGGAGGCACCTGGCCATTGCCCTTGATCAGATCGCCGTGACAGTTCTTGCAATCCGTATTTCGTTGATACACCATCTCGTGATCGAAGGTCACGCCTCCGCCCAGATCGAATTTCTCTTCCGGTATCTTGTTGCACCGTGTGCACGTACCCAATCACTCGTTGAACTGCTGCTCTTTGATATGACAGAGGAAGCAGGTGCACAGAGTGACCGGCGTGGCACGTCG
>CAYNDU010000024.1:0-21286 GCA_964395615.1 uncultured Pirellulaceae bacterium
TCGCTCGTACCGGGTTCGGTCCAAGTTCCACTGATCGCAAACGTCTCTCCCTCAAGGACACTGGGCGGAGTCACAAGACTCGTGAGTTGCGGTTCCACATTGGCCACCAGTACTGGCAGACTGAACGAGTCGTTGTCCGTGTCGTCGTCCTCCAGTCGTAGGCTCACCGAGTAGCTCGAGCCGATCGGCGCGTTGTCCAAGTACCGATGGGTCTTCGTGAAATTGACTGTCCCGGCGGGAAACGCAAAACTCTCCGGGACCGTGTTATCACCCCAATCGACCCTCAGTGTGAACGTGTCTCTCGTTCCAATGTCACTGATCAGGCCGCTCAACGTCGCCGTTCCGTCTTCTTCAATATCGGTGATCGTCACATTGCTTAACTGAGGGGGAACATTCTGGACGAACACGACGGTGTCGCCGGTGTCGGTCCCTCCGTCGTCATCCTCAACCTCGACGGAAATCGGGAGGACGTCGAGGTGCGTGCCCGTGGTGGGGTGATCATCCAGGTAGACGTGAGGTACTTGGAACGTTGTGGTGCCGACGGGCAAGGGAACTTCCTGAACGCCTGAATCATCGCCCCAATCGATCTTCAGCGTAAACGAATCTTCGATGCCGAAATCGAAGAGGGTGCCGGTCAACATCGATTGACCATTCTCGTCGGTTGACGACGCCGCGAGATTGCTCAGCACAGGAGCTTCGTTTGTGACAGTAGCCGTGGTCGAGCCGTTTCCCCGACCCCCGTCATCGTCGGTGACGGACACACGGATGGGAATGGCATCGCTTGCAGTACCGCTTGGCCGATCATCCTTGTACTGATGTCCGAAACTGACGTCGTTAACAGGCGTGTCTAACGACTCGATCTGTACAGGCGAACCGTCACCCCAGTTTATTTCCAATACGAACGAATCGGCACCGGGATCATCAACGGTGACCGTAAGTAAGGACGTGCCGCCTTCAAATACATCGGTGGCAAACAACGAGACAGGTGTCGGATCAACGTTGACAACGCGAATTCGAGTTGTCGTGAGCTCTCGGTTTGTGACGTTATTAAAGATGGTAACATCGTAATCGTCCGCCGGAGTGGCCGTCGGGTCGTCGTCCAGGTACTTGTGCACTTGGGTAAACGCGTCATTGACGACCGAAGCCGTGTCGACTGGCGAGTCATCACCCCAGTCGATTCGCACTTCCGTGACCATTCCCGCGTTTTCCCCAAGGAACTCCCCGATCAGCAACACCGGTTCTGCTTCGTCGACAGGTTGCGGCGTGGCGGTGAGCACCAGGCAGGACAGATTATCGACGGCCTCGTCGAAATCACTCAGCGGCCTTTCCTGATCCGGGCGATCGAAGATAAACCCGTCGGGACCCTCCAGGCCAACTTGCACGTCCAGTCCGAGACCACCAATCGTGCAATCTCGGTGAGCACCGCCAAACAGACGGTCGTCACCGGCTCCGCCCAGTATCAGATCATCGCCGTCTTTCCCATACAGACCGTCTTCGCCCGCGTTCCCTCTCAGAACGTCCTTGCCAACGCCCCCAAAAATCAAGTCGGTCCCTGAGCCGCCGCGAATCTTGTCATCGTATAACTGATCCGGAGGTAATTGAGTCCCATTTGCGGGGCGAGATTCAAACGAGTCGGCAAAGGCCTGCAAGACGTCCTGGTTCCCGGCCATTTGCTGCAATTGACTGAACTCAATATGAATGTCCTCCAGAAGGAAGCCATCGCCGATGAGTAGATTTCTACCGCCAACATCGACAATGTCGTCATTTCCTGCACCGCCGACGATCAGATCATCACCGCTGCCTGCCACGATGTTGTCGTTGCCGTTTCCACCGTCCCGCAGAGTTCCTTGAATGTCGACCGTGCCCAGGAATGATCCGACGACGGGCAGGCTGCTCAGGAAATCAACCGTCATTGTCAGGTCTAACTCAATTCCATCGCCGAAGATCAAGTTGGCGCCACCACGATCGGTGATCGTATCCCAACCCTTTCCGCCAACAATGAGATCGTTCCCTTCCGACGCCAGAATCCGGTCATTTCCCGCAGTGCCCTGGGCGGGCAAGAGTTTCCCGTTGATCAACATCTGGGTGTCGAGCAACTTGAGTGAGAAGTTATCAAAGGTCGGAATGTCGCCGAAAATGACATTGTTTCCGCCGGTGTCCCAGATGTGATCGGTCAGGGCTCCACCGACCAGAAGGTCGTTTTCCGTACCTCCAAACAGCCGGTCGGCTCCTTGGCCATCCGGCACGACGCCGACCGACAAACTAAGCTCACCACTGAGCAGCTTATCGAGTGCGAACGGTACGCCCAGTTCTCCTTGCAGGCCGTCACCGAAAACGGCATTTCCAGAGTCTCCGCCATATAGGATATCGCCGCCATCACCGCCAAAGATCACGTTGTAACCGTCCGCTCCCGTACTGGTCGGATCGCCTTCCGCGTCCTGGCCTTTTGCACCTCCAAAAATATGGTCGATTCCACCGTTGCCGAATAGAAAATCGGCTTTTCCGTCGCCTCCTTCGATTGTGTCGCTGCCCGGTCCTCCAAATACAAAGTCGACTTGATTGCCGCCCTTGATCTTATCGTCACCAACATTCGGTCCGGGAAGAAAGGGCGCCAGGATATTTGCCGGTCCCGAGAACGACAGATCGTTAAATGGGAAGCTGTTGCCAAAAAAGCTGTTGAACTCGAATGGGTTGGCCAGGCTGATGTCGTCGCCGAATACGATGTTGAGCTTGCTGTTGCCCGAATCGATCGTGTCGCCGCCCTCACCGCCGACGATGAGATTCGCCATCCCGTCGCCGCCGGTAATGACGTCTGCGGCCGAGGGTGCCGGCTCGACGACCTTCCCACCTATCAGGTTCCACTTCGTATTGGCATTGATCTTGGCCAGAGTATCCATGGGAACGAAATCGCCAAAGATCACGTTCACTGCGTCTTCACCTCGCGCACCGTTGATCGTGTCCGCCATGCCTCCGCCAACCAGAAAACTATTGCCCCGTCTCCCGCTAATCGTGTCGACCCCATTGCCGCCGTAGATCATGTCGAAACTGTGGTCCGAGTCGCCACCAAGAATCGTGTCTTTGCCGTCGCCGCCAAACGCTAGATTCAGTTGATACCCTTCTCCTCCAAATGTGATGTCATCGTTCCCATCACCCGTCAGCCCCGGCAAAGACAACTCGCCACTAAACGTGGCAATCGCCAGCGGATCGTCGAACGAGAAGTTCTGCGGACTGATCTTGAACGTGAAGTCGAGTTTTGTTGCCACTTGAAATGCGTCGCCGAAGGCAATATTGACGAGCCCGCCGAGATCGATAATGTCGCGACCGCCGCCGCCGATGACCAGGTTGAATCCAGTTGGGGCCTTGATCGTATCAGTGCCCTGTCCGAGCGGTGAAAGCGCTTCGATGCCAATGGACAGGTCCCACCAGTTCGGATCGGGGATCGGAACGCTGAAATCAAACGTGTCACCCAGTATCAGGCTTCCCGTCAGGTTGCGGGTCGCCGAGTCCGGTAGGTCGGCGGCAAGTAACGTGTCATTTCCCGTACCGCCGACCATGAGATTCAGGTAGGTCTGTCTGCCGTCGATGTCATCATTGCCACCGTTCCCAAACGAAATATCGGCCAACCCACCCCCCGTGTCGATGATGTCGCGATCGGCTCCGCCGACGATCAAGTCCATGCCGGGGCTTCCATAAATTGTGTCCGCGCCGGATCCTTCGAGCTTGATGAGGTTTAGAAACTGATCGACAACTGCCTTGAGCAGGCTGGTCGATTTGGCTCGGGGATCGCCCGATCGGTTTGGGTTGGCTGCCGAGGATTGGCCCGGCTTTTCACTCGCCGCCAACGAGCGACCCTTGAAGAACTTCTTGGCGTTAAAACAGACCAGATCCCCCGAATCTTCCGAGCAGGCGTCCTCGGCCTTTTCCGGTTGAGCTTCGCCGGTCCGCAGTGCGAAGCTGTCGCCGAGAATGATGCCGCCGAATCCGAGCACGCTCTGATCGCCGTATAGAAAGTCGTCTCCGCCGCCGCCGATAATAAAATCCAGCCCTTCGTTGCCATGGATCGTATCGGCGCCGTTACCGGTTGGGACCAGGCCCACCTGAATGTTGAACTTCCCATTAATGAGCAGGTCCGAGATGAATGAGGGGATACCCCCGTCGGGCAGTTCGGCCGTTAGCGCGAATCCGTCGCCGATCAAAACGTCCAACAGACCCTCGCCGCCTTGAATCGTATCGCCATCATCGCCACCGGCTAGAAAGTCAGACCCGGTTCCGCCGAAGAGTGTATCCGCTCCGGCACCACCGAACGCCACTGTGTGAGATCCGCCGCGCCCGTCGATTACGTCTCCACCTTCTTGTCCAAAGATGACCGCGGTTGACTGTCGATTGTAAATGAAGTCCCCGCCGCCTCCGCCCAGCATGACATCGATCGTTGAATTCCCGTAAAGTGTGTCGACTCCCTGACCGGCAAACTGAACGATCCCCGTCGGGTCGCCAACCGAAAACAGATCGGAGAGGCCCAGCTTTTTTGATAGGACCGAGAAGCCGGTCGCCTTCTCCAGCAGGCCGATAGCTGCGTTCTTGAGAAGTGGCCCGAAGTCAAACGTCACCGGTGTGTCAATTGTAGGACGAATGGGATCCCCGAGAAGGATTGATAGCGTTCCGCCCTCGCCGTCCAAAGTGTCCTTTCCCATTCCCCCGATCAGCAAGTCGGTTCCGTCGCCGCCCTTTATCGTGTTCTTACCGGCCGGTTCCAGCGGAGTCAGGGCAACTTCGAAACGAAAGTTGAGACTCGCTCCGTGTGCGCGTGCAATGTCCTTCAGAGGATCGAGGCCCGTGGTGTAACCGTCGCCAAGAAGCATATCGTTGGCATCGCCCCCGAACAGCTCGTCGTCACCAAGACCTCCGGCCGCCAGATTATAGGTGCCGTCATCCTCGCCGGAGACTTTGCCGACGTAGAGGTGATCGTCGCCGCCGCCGCCCATGATCCAGTCGGTTCCGTCGCCCGCCACGACGACCATCTTGGTCTCGATACTATTCGATGCGGCCTGAACCTGATCGTCCCCGTCAACGGTAACTACCAGAATATCCGAGGGTTCGACAAAGGCCTTTGAGTCGCTTGCGCTGCCGTCTGGATCGTCCAATGACGGGGTCGTGGTGACTCGGTCAGCGGAGACCAATTCCACGAAGTCATTACCGTTGTGGGTCGCGTTTCGGAAGTCGGTTCGAACCACGGCTCGCTTACCGTCGGAACTCTGATAGAAACCCGCGAACGCGCCTGTATTATTACGAAAGCGGTCGTGCGTTGCGGGGATACGATGTTGCGTGTTCGCGACCGCCAGCACGCCTTCCACCGTTTCGTCATTCAACGCCTCGTGCAGTTCGGTAAGCGGACCCACACCAAAGAAACCTCCAGCCGACGGTTGGATTCTCAGTCGGTGCGTCCCCTGCTTCAAAGCTTGCGAGTTGTTTTCTCCGACAAGTCCCGTCAGAGCGACATTCTCGGCAATCAACTCGGGCGAGAGTTCGATCCTCGCCAGCAGGTGATCCGAATGCGGATCGTATTGGCCGTCGTTCGAGGCGTAAAAGTCAATGTCCAGATGATGTGAATCCTCCAGGTCGTCCAATAGAGTGTAGGTAAGTGTTACTTCGTCCAACGTCTCGCCGCTGCCGAAGTCATCGACGATCACATCACTTACGCTCGACGACGCCCGCACAATGCCCTCGGACTGGCCCGAACGTGCCCAGAAGACCACTTGCCCCTGAGTATTGACCGCGTCGTTCAAATAGAACTCATCCACGGATCCAAGGCCCTGCACCTGTTGGCCTTGGACCACGATCGGCATGTGGACTTTCGGCGAACCATCCTCAGCGTCGATAATTATGGAATGCAGCTCGGGATGACTGGTCGCGTTGTGAGCGACGAAGGCCACCGTATATTGAGCGTCGGCAGCGTCGCCCGAACGGTTAACGCTGATTCGTTGGTTGCGAATAAACGCTGAGAACGGCCCGCTATCCTCGCCTTCGTCCAACGTGCCATTGTTGTTCGAGTCGACCCACTGTTCACCGAAATCCAAGGACGTGTCGCCCGCAATGCCGGCGATCTTCACGGGATCCTGAAACTCGCCATCCTTTTTGACGGAAACGTAAATGCCGGAGCCCTGGTCGAGATGCGTTCCACTGAATGCGACGACCCGGCCATCGTCGCTGATCCCCGGCAATTCGCCCAAGGCACGAAAGTTCGTGTTGTCGCCCGCGATCAACACGGGGTCTTGGAGATCCAACGGGATCACGACGATCTGGTGCCCGGTTGGGCCAATGCGGAGCACTGACTCGCCCGTGTCGGCAACCATGGGGTTCGCTTTGTAGTTCGGTGTGCTGATGCCGAGCAGAGGTAAGTCATTGGCCGTCGTTCCGTGCGGGCCGGTGACCAGGTCGTTTCCGCCTTCGTGGTCGGGCGTCACCCAAGCTCCAAACGCGAACTGACCATTGTTGTTCATGCTCGCCTGTGGATACATGGCAACAAAATCACCATTCAACTGGAAACTCGACGGCCAGAACTGACCCCACACCGGATTCAAAAAAGTGAGGACCGGCAGGAACGTCGGAAAGAGGGGGAGTACGCCGGGAGGACCCAGTACGATGGGAGTGCTTCCGACGAGAGCCGAGTCCGCCATGGCGATGAGCTGCGGCAGACCTGCCCCCGAGCCGTCCCATTTTTCGATATAAGTAAAGACCGCGTCATGGAAGTTGCCAAACGGAATTCCTGGAACCGTATTGACGCTCAAGAACACCTTGGCGGTAAGCTGTCGCTGAGCGATCACGTCCTGGGCGTCGTTGATTTGGATGAACTCGCCGAATCCCTGGCCCGATAGCGAGCTGCTGCCCAGAACGGGCAACTCCAGGACGCTGGGCAACAGATTGTCCGACTGCCCTGTGTCGTTCTGCCAAACATACAAGTTTTCGAATACCGATCCGAGTAGACCCGTGTATTCGCCCGTGTAGGCGACGTCGCCCTGGTTGTTCATCGAAGGACGCCGTCCCAGCGTGTCAAAACCATCCGCCGTGGAGACAATCAAGTCGAATTCCATGTCTCCCCCGCCGTTGGAGACGAAACGGGGAAGCGTTGAAGACGTTTCGGATTCGGGAGGCGAGCTAAGGGCGGCGAACGAGCCCGTCGTAACCGACGTATGCGAGTTTGCAGGAGACGGAGGGTCGTCCGGAATCGCATTCTCCAAATGCGGTCTGGAACTTTCCCGAGAATCCGCGTCGGCGTCGTTTGCCGGCGGGTTGCTGTTCTCGCCACTGCCGATACTCCCCTCGCCGCCGCCTGACCCGTTTTCGCCCGATGGCAATGGAGCAAGTGGGCCGGTCGTCGTGCCGACTGCCTGGCGAACGACTCCCGCCGTGTCGACTTGGATACTGAAGCCCGTTTCCCCCGGCTCGAGAGGGCTGAGGAAACTCACGTCCAAGGACTCGCCGGGAAGCAGCGCGTGACTGTCGTCGTCCGATATCCACGCGATGGAATACGTCTCGTTGTTGAACACCGAACTCCAACCGGCCGGAGTCAAGATGTCCGTGGGGTCGGTGACGGGAGGGACGGCGATCGTGAAATCGCGAAGCAGATCGTCGACCCCGTCGAGCCCGTTCGCAATGGGGTTGGTCAGTGTGTAACGAAACGAGTAGAGACCTGTCACACCGTCCAACTCGACGCTGGTTGAGAGTACCGTCGAAGGTGTCGAATTGAGCATGAAATAGAAGTTGATGATGTCGGTCGAATCACCCGCATCATTCGAGGCAATAAGTCGCAGTCGGTGCTGCCCGTCCCGTAGCGGTCCGCCGAACACTTGTTCCAGACGTGCGCGGTCGAATGCAAACGTGCCGTCGCTCAAATCGCCGAGAACGTCGGTAAATTGAGCAATTGTCATGTCGTCGAAGCCGATGGCGAAACGCGTCAGTTCACCCACGGACTCGACACTCCCGGCGATCCCCGGATCGGACGTTACGCGATCATCGTCTGTCCCGCCTCCCTGGGCCGTGTCGTTGGTCAGTCGGACCGAAACGCGAGGTGGATTGAATGGTTCGCGAACGACGATCGTTTCGGTTCGAGACTCATTGCCCGAAAGATCCACGCCGACGACCGTAAGCAGATTGTCATTCAAGGCGAGCGATACGGCGCGGAACTCATAGGCACCAAGTGCATCGGACCGTGTCGTACGGCGCTGCGGTAACAGTGTGACGTTCGTATCGGGTTCCGTCCGCCCCGTCACCGTGACCTGCCCAAGGTGCGTGATGCGGTCCCCCAACTCGCCCGTATCAAACGCCGGGTCGATCTGAAGTAATGGCAAATCAGGGCCCGAGCGATCGATGGTCAGCGACAACGGTGAAGACGGCGCACTGATGTTGCCCGCGGTATCCTGCTCGGTGACCTGGACTTGATAGATGCCCTCGGCCAGCGAGTCGAGTTGTACGTCGACGATTCCCGGAGATACTTGTTCCGCAATGAGCCGGTTGTCGATGGTCATGGCGATCAACGAATTCGGCTCAGTGGAAACACGCAGGCGTGGATGGAATTCGTTCGTTACGTTATCCAGAAGACTGGCACCCGTATCCTGAAAGTCCAGTAAGTCTGGTCGCTGCGCATCAGGTGGCGTCGTGTCGAGAGTGAATTCCAGAAACGCGATTGGAGAGACGTTACCGGAAGCATCCTGAGCCTCGAGTTGCAGTCGGTGCGGGCCGTCGTTCAACACGCCACCTGCCACTGCGTTCATGATGGTCATGTCGAGCGTAAACCGGCCGTCAACCAGTGATGAAGTGACATCGACACCGGGAACCGTATCGATTCCGGCAGTCAACCGGGCAATGTCTCCCGCGTCCTGAACGCTGCCAGAGACCGATGCGTCGGCGGTAACCGCGTCCGCCGCATCGCGCCCCGTGTCGTCATCCAACTGGACGGACAACAGTGGTGGGCGGTCGTCAATCATGGTCAGGGCTGTATCGAGGCGATTGGCATTCCCGGCCGCGTCACGGGCCACGATCGATAGCTGATTGGAGCCCACCGCCAACGACACGGCGGCAAATTCGAATGCTCCGTCTGAGTCGGCAACCGTACGACGTTCGGTACTCGCCAGTTCGACTTGCGCACCTGCTTCGGTCACGCCGTTGAGCCATACAAACTGCGACGTCGTCCGGGCGTCGCCCAGCGGGGCGCTGTCGGTTGCCGGATTCAACTCCAACGACGGAACGGCGGGCGCTACGGTATCGACGACCAGGGTCAACGGAGTTGCAAACAGGCTCGTGTTTCCGGCCAGATCTTCGGCCGTAGCCGTGACGAAATGTCGGCCGTCTGCCAGGACGCCCGTGCTTATCGCAAGCGGTTGATTATCTGAGACGCCCCGCCCCACTTCTTGGCCGTCGACGAACAGCCGCGCAACAGCCAACGCTTCGGCCGTCACCAGCACATCGGGTGCCGTGACGCTTGTGACGGCATCCACGGAACTCGCCCCGGTATCGTCGCCCGCGGCCAGAAGGGGCATCGGCGGTGGAAACGGTCGTGTTGTATCAAGGAAAAATGACAGCGTCTCGACTCCAGACACGTTGCCGGCGTCGTCCTCGGCCTGTACCCGGAAGCGATGTTCGCCTTGATCAAGGGGTCCGCCGTTGAGCGACTCCAGCAGGCCGGTGTCGAAGGCGAACTCTCCTTGAACGAACTGATGGAGGATGTCGACCATTGGCGCTCCGTCCAGCCCGGCACGCAACACAACGATCTGCCCAGCGTCCTCAACGCGGCCCAGAATCGACGGGTCAGATGTGATTCGATCGGTCGTGTCTTGCCCGGTATCCGATTGGAGTTCCAGGAAAAGGCCTGGGGCCAGTGTGTCGGGCGTCTCGCTGACGACGGTCAGTTCAAACTCTCGCATGTTGCCGGCAACGTCGGAGGCCACGGCCCGAAACCGGTTGGAGCCTTCAGTCAGTCGAATCCCGGGATACGAGAACCGGCCATCGGCCGACGATACGGTTGTCGCCAGGGATGCCGATGAGTCACGAGTTCGAAACAGGTCAACCGCCGTCAATGCATCCGTCTGGCCCGCTAGGGTCACCGTCTCGAATTCCGTTGTCAGATCGCCCAACGGCGGCGAGTCGAACAGGGGGTCGAGATCGAGCGCCAACGCGGACGGTGCCGAGACATCGATCTCGATGGTCAAGGTGTTGGAAAGCGGGCCGACGTTGCCGGCCAAATCCTCGACCTCAACCGCCAATTCACGCGGTCCGGGTGCCAATGGAGCGGCCAGGAAGCTGACCGTACCATTCGCCACTTGCGTGTCGACTTCAATGCCGTCGACAAACAGCCGGACCGTGTGTCCGTTTGGAGCTGTAGCCGTAATCGTCGGCGTGTCATCACGCGTGACCCGATCGGACGAACTGACCCCGGTGTCACTGAGCGGGTCCAGCCGAGGCGAATCGGGTTGGGTCGGGGAGACCGTGTCGAGCCTGAAGGACAGTGTCTTTGCGGAAGCATTGTGATATTGGTCAGCCGCAGACAGCAACAGAACGTGCTCGCCTTCCGATAGCGGGCCGCCATTAATCTGTGCGAGCATCGTCGGATCGAGCCGAAACGACTCGGCGACGAGCAATGGTAGTGCATCGAAGGCGACCCCTCCATCCAGACTGGCCGTTAGCAGTACTACGGAACTCTGATCGACGACAGTGCCTGTGACCGTGACGTCGGTCGTGACGCCGTCCTGGGAGTCGCGACCGGTGTCCTTTTCGAGGCCCGCAGTCAGCGACGGTGGATCGGTTTCCGGGGCAATCCGTGTGACCGTCGTCAGAAAACGTCCGTCGTTGCCGGCCGCATCCGTTGCGGTGACCGTCAAATCGTTAGCCGCATAGGCGAGTTCCACATTGGAGAAGACAAAATTGCCCGTGGAGTCCGCGGTCGTCGTTTGTCCAACTGGCGCCAACGTCACCACGACATCCGGTTGCGTTGTTCCCACCAACGTTACAAACTCCAAAGTCGTCCGACCGTCCCCAACCGGTTCCGAATCGGAATCGGCATCCAGAGCAAATGTCGAAATCGTCGGCGCGAGTGTATCCACTTCGACCAGTAACGGCGGTGACGCGTCGCTGACGTTGCCCGCAAGATCCTGGGCCGTAGCCGTCATTACATGAGCGCCGTCGACGAGCGGTAACGCTCCGACGGACAGACTGACCGTCTGAGTCTGTCCGCCCGCATCGGTCGTCGCGCTGTCGACCGCAATGTCGTCAACCAACAGGAGCGCTGTCGTTTCAGAAACCGTCGTCACTCGCAGCGTTGGTGTCGAGTCGGTCGTCAAGAGGTTCGGATTGAAGACGTGTGGCCCTACAAGTTCCGGCTGGGGCGGGGCCGCGGGTGGCGTCGTGTCAAGAACGAATCCGAAGGGGAGTTCTCCGGAGACGTTGCCATGGACATCTGTGGCACGAGTCTGGAGCAGATGTTGACCGTCTACCAGCGAGGTGCCGAGAATCTGCCCCAGCCGTTCGTTCGTCAATCGGAAGAGCCCGGTCGTCTCAAGAGTGGAAGTCACATCCACGAATGGCTGTCCATCGACGGAAGCCTCGAGTCGTTCGATCGTGCTCGTGTCCAAGGCCCCGCCTACAATTTCCGGATCGGCTGTGACACGATCGGACAGATCGCTTCCCGTATCGTTGGCCATGGCCGTTATCACTCGCGGTGCGAAATGATCGGAGGTCAGGCCCTCGCGGCGATTCCAGATGGCCGCGTCCAGCCCGTCGATGCGGCGGCTGCCGTCCAGGTCAAAAAGTAGATCGTAACGCGGTTCGCCGGCCTTGTTTCCGAGGCTCGGAAGCAGGAGATCATAGTCGCGCGTGTCGATGACATCGTCGCCGAGAAAATCGGCCAGCAAGCGATGAAACTCGTACGAAAACAGTCCGTCCGCCGGATCAATATCCGTATCCAGGAGTTCGACGTTGCGCGAGGCGCTGCTCCGGAATTGGTCGGTGTGGAGCTCCAGCAGATAATGTCCGTCGCGGAATCTCGTCCGTGAGAGGTCGATGTCCAGGGTGTGGGTCACCGTGTCGTAAGCAAAAGCAGTCTCCGCTCCGACGATCGGGATCGTTTCCTTTCCGCCGCCGTCATCCAATCGCGTCAACTGAACGGCTGACGCGATGCCGGCGAACCAGACGTCCCGGCTGAATTGGATCGCGGCCCCGCGAATCATCGAACGCTGGGAAGCGCCGTCGTTGATGGTCACTTCAGAAACAAACGGTGGATCTACGGCGACCACCGAATCGACGACGACGGGCACTAATTCCATGCGGCCGGCCGAGTCCCCGTTGCTCAACTCAGTTGCGATCGCGTTCGCCACGAGAGTGAAATCTTCCGTGCTGCCGACGGGAGGCGTTATGCTGATACCCGGCAGCTCGAGCACCGTCAGGGCGAATACGCCGGGCCGCACCTCGACGCCCGCCGAGAGTGAGGCACCGAGCGGCAAGTTGGAGAATTCGAACGATAGAACTTCACTTCCGTCGGTGTCCACGAGCGAAGCCGATAGATTGAGCGGAATGGCGCTGTCCTGATCGCCCGATGCCGGGGCAACCAGCAGTTCAGGTAAATCCGCAACGGCCACGATATCCAGTGTTACCTGTTGTGCATCAGACAACGCGCCGCGATCGTCGCGGATCACGTAAGTGAATTGATCGGGGCCGGAATAATGGGGCGGGGGCTCATATCGAACATGACCCGTCTGCGGATCGATCGTGACGGTGCCGTGGACGGCATCGCTGGAAACCATGGTTGATAGCGGGTCGATTGAACCGTTGTCGTCTCGGTCATTCGTCGCCACGTCCAGCAGAGTCGGCTGGTCCTCCAGCACGGAAAAATGGTCGGGCACCGTTTGCGGTCTGCCCTGGAACTCGACGTTGTCGATGACGACAGTGCTGTCATCGGATCCAAATCCGAGCAAACTGAATTGAAGCAATACGGGGGTTCCGGTCGAAATCAGGTTCAAGTCTGCTACGACGGTGATCGGCCCGGCCGTCGGATCGATGAGCCCGGATTGCGAGGATCCGTTAACCGAAACGAACGGGCTGATCTGTGCGGCGCCGTTGGCTTGCACGTTCAGAAAGGCATCCGTTTCGGTTAGCGTTCCGGCATGCCCCAAAAGAGAGTGGCCGTTTGTTGCATCGAGAAGGGCGATTTCAAGGGCATCGGGCGGTTGGTTCGTTGTCGTTCCAAGAGTCAGTTGTTCCACGGTGAATTGCAGGAACTGGCCTTCAGGGGGCACGTAAAAGACCTGCGATAAGTCGGATAGGAATGAGCCGCTCTCACGGATGACCCCGGTGCCGTTTTCGAAGCCTGCCGCGCCTCCGACCGACCAGCCCACTTGCTCCGGGACTCCAAGGTCCACGTCAAAGTGCCCGTTGATCAACGTTTCCCATGGAACGGGCTGACGGCGACCGATAAAGGACACGTCAATTGGTTCCGGCTCGCTCTCGCCATGTTGAACGAAAGCCGGAAGCAGATCTTCACCCACGGAATCGTTGGGGTCGTTCGCAGTTGGGGCGGTCGCATTCGTGTCCGGTATTATTCCGGAATTTAGGAAGTTTATCACGTACAACACGTCAACCGGCGTTACCTTTCCGTCATTATTCACGTCTTCAAAGTGCATTTGAAGCGGCGGAGGAGGTAACGGGCGTGAACCATTGGCATTCAGGTCGTTGACAATGATCAGGGCGTCCAGGGGCGCGACGAACGAGTTACCGTCGACATCCAATGGATTGAGTGCATTCTGCCAACCTGTGGCCATCAGGCCCATGATCGGCGGCGGGTCCCTGTGCGCAAGAAAACCGAAATTACGGGCCAGGACGTGGAAGTCGTCGTGGTCGACGTCACCGTCTCCATCGACGTCGGCGCGTTCGTCGAACCCGGCGTCCCCGGGCGAAGTGCCGAGCGCCGTACGGACGATCCGACTGTCCAGGCCGTCGACCTGTCCATCGAGGTTGGCATCACCCGCCAGGCTCAGCGTCAACACGTAGTCACCACCGGCCGCCACATCCGACGACTCGACGTCCATTACGAACAGGCCCATGCGATCGGCGGACAGTAACGTCACGATGCTGCCTGAATTTCGGTGTGACGCGACTTTCACCAGTCCCTGCCCGTGCGGATCAGCGACCTGGAGCCCGCCGGCGTCGACCGTCGCCCGGAGGAGTACTTGAGTCGCCGCAACCGACGACAATTCGGATTGCTCCAGATGAAACGCGACGTGGTCAACGGCACCAGGGGAGAGCGTCGAAGACGCCGAAGATCCTGTGAATTCGGCGACCCCGCCCAGGTTGCGGGAAATCGGTTCCGTGACCAGTGGATTGGTGTCGACAACCACAAAACTCGATCCGACAGTTCGGACGACCGCATGCAGTTGGTGCGCTGAGTCGACGTCGTATCCGTAACGTGCCGCATCGATCTGTCCTGGCGAACGGATTCGCGTCAGGTTACCGGCGGAATCGTAGTCGTACGCGAGAGAGTCGGACGACGAAGGGATGACTCGCGTGACGCGGTGCAGTTCGTCACGAACGATGGCAAATCCACTTCCGTCCAGAGTCTCGGTGCCGCTGTCAAAAAGCAACTGGGTCGTGCCCGCCGACGAGTACCGAGTCACGCCGAATCCGACATCAATGTCGAATCGGTCGCCGCTGGGAGAAACAAGAGCGAGATCCGGGCCTTCGGATAGCGGACCGGCGGGGTTATAGGGTTGTCCGCTACCGAGAAGATAGAATTGGTTGCCGGCTTTGCTTAACTTGACCGCTTGCGACTGCAGTTCGAAGTTGACATTGGTGTCCGCTTGCCACGCAGGCTGGAAGTAAGTCAGACCGGGAAGTTCGTGACGACTGGGAGCGAACGTATATCCGGCGCGCTGGCCCGTGGGTAGAGTGACATAGAGTCGTGATCCATCGCTCAGAGGTTGGTAGAGTCCGGCCGATTCATGGCCCGTGGCGAGCACATTGGTCTGCACGTCCGTTGTTCTCGGTACCTGTCTCCAGCCGAAACCGAACGGCGAGTCCAGCGAGGCGTTGCGGTTGTCGTAGTGGCGGACAAGCTGGTGGGATCCACTCTGGATCACGTCGATCTCTTCGACAAAGAGACCTCCCGGACCCGGTGCGGCATTCACCTCGAGAGTAGTCTGTGCTACCGATGTCAGACCGTTCATGTCCGCTGCCGATAAACGCAGCGTGTAGAAACCGCTGGCAAATGTCGCGGGATCGAGCGAGTGAAGAAGTCCGTCCACCGGGGCGACACCGTGGGCGAGTTGTGTGAAATGGTCGGAATGGGATCGAGCGATTTCCAATCGCCAGCTCTCCAGATTCGGATCCGAGACCGAACCCATAAGGTCCGTGATCGACCGGATCACTTGCGTCGGTATCGCCGGATCCAATCGGACGTCCGGCGGGTTTTCGTCACCCGGCGTACGCACCCGCAGTCGGGATGCAGCCGTTCCGACCAGTCCATCGGCATCGATGGCCGTGGCAGCCAGCGGAAAGATTCCCGCGACGGCGGATGTGATTTCCGTTCTGCCGCTGGCATCGAGTTCGAGCGGCAATCCGTCGAATGTGAGCTGAAGGTTCGTAATGTCGGCCAGGCTGTCGCTGAGCACATGAATCGTAGCTGTTTGCCCCGGTTCCACGGGAAATCCCGGGGTAACTTCGATCGTGACACTCGGAGGCTCTGGTTCAAGGGCGGCCTGGATGAGAATGGCTTGCTCGACCGTGACATGACCATCCGATGCCTGTAGAGTGACGATCGTTTCGCCGGCTTGTCCCGGGCCCGGCGTCCATTGGAATTCTCCGGTCACCGGGTCCAATAGCGCCCCGTCCGGAAGATGCAAAGCACCGAATGACAGCCGGTCATCCATATCGGGATCGAAGGCCGATACAAAGAAGCTCAACGGCCGCCCCAGCGTCGCCCAGTGTCCCGTCTCATTCAATACGGGCGCCTGATTCTCATTGTCGATGTTGATTCGAACATCGATTGAATCGGTCGCTCCAAGTCCGTCATCGACAACAATCGTGACCACATGCGAGCCGGCATCGGTCAATCGGGGCGTCCAGGTCAGTTGCTGAGTTTCGGAGTTGAACGACGCGCCCGCCGGTACGCCGCTGGCGCGAAATGAGAGCGGGTCGCCGTCGGCATCGCCCCCTGTCACCAGGAAGGACATCGGTTGCGCTTCCCGGCCAAACTGAGTTGGCAGTGGCACGAGAACCGGAGGTCGATTCGAGTTCGTCACATCGATGTCGAACGTCTCAACGTCGGAATCATGGCCGTCACCCGCATGAATGGCAATGTCGGCGTAGTGACCCGCCTGATCGAGTCTCGGTGTCCAAGTGATGACGCCCGTCCGGTCATCAAACAACGCTCCATCCGGCAGATTGTCAATACGGAACGTCAAGCCGTCTCCGTCCCCGTCGATTGCCTCTGAAGTCACTACCAGAGAGCTTCCTTCAGCGACCGAAACGTTTCCGATGGAATCGAGTTCCGGGCGTAAATTGGTCGATCGAACTGTGAATCGAGCCCCAAGCGAATCCGATTCGATCAGCCCAGGATTTCCATTCCCCTGATCGGTCACGGTGAAGACAGCATCATAGGTGCCGACCTGGTCCGGAGTGGGTGTCCAATTCAGGTCCGCTGTGCCTGCGCTCGCACCGGGCGTCAACGTCGCTTCCGACGGCAAACCGGCAACCGAAAAATCCAGGTCTTCGAAATCCAGGTCACGTGCAACAAGTTGAAGCGAGTAAGGCTGCTCGGGAAGCAACACCTGGTCGCCCACAAAATCGAAAAGCGGCGGCTCATTGAGCGACTCGACATCCACTACAAAGGTATACGTGTCGCGGCCGATCGATGCGGCCCCGTCTCCGTCACCGTCGTCCACTGCGTGAAGGGTGACAGGATGCTCACCGCGATCACTGACCCCCGGCGCCAGGTGGAGCGTCGCCGTTCCATCCTGGTGATCGGTCAAAGTGATGAAGCCGGGCAGATCTCGGCCCGGGAGTCCGCTGGTCGCCCGTAAGGTGAGCGGATTCCCCTCGGGGTCATTCGCCGTCACCGTCACATCGACCGCTTGGCCACGGGAAAGAAACACATTCTGAACGGGCGCGATTTCCGGCGCTCGGTTCAGGTTCAGCACTTCAATCGGTACGGTGATTTCGCTGGAAAGCGGCGTGCCGGTACCATCACCATCGTCGATCGCTTTGAACGTCAGTTCGTAGAGCCCAGCCTGGTCAAATGACGGACGCCAGTCAAATACTGCTGTATCCTCATCGAACGTCGCCAGGTTCGGCAGACCGACTACGGAATAGACGACCGTAGGGTCGGTTGTCGGGTACGGTCCCAGCAGACCGTTCGGAAGTCGTTCCGGAGGCACGAAGTCAGGGTTGTCCGGGTCGAAAGCAAACGCGCGGAAGTTGATAGACTGTCCCTCAAACACACGCCATCGTTCGAGTCGGTCGAACTCGGGCGCTGCATTCGCGTTGAGTACCGTGAAGGTTGCGGTTCTCGTTAGCGCCTCGGTGCCACTGGTAATCGTGAACGGGATAACATGTTCGCCTGCCTGGTCAAATCCGACGACCCAGTCGAACTCGCCGGTCAGCGGATTCAAGCGGGCGGTTGGCGGCAGTGCGGAGGCTGTGATCGTCGCCGAATCGCCGTCTGGGTCCGCGCCAACGACGGTGAACCGTAATCGATCACCTTCGGTCACCGTGCGATCCGGGATCCCGTTCAATACCGGACCGCGGTTCGAGGCATGAATGACCACGTCAATCTGTGCCTTGGCCGTGGCGACTCCATCGGTGGCACGAAATGTGACTGCCGGGTAGACGCCGGCTGCGTCAAATGACGGGGTCCACGATAGAACGTGTGTTGTCGAGTCAAATGTCGCAGACGGTGGCAGGTTATCCACGCCGACCGCGACCGAGTCTCCGTCTTGGTCGTCAACCTGGATGGGAATGGCAAGTACCTGCCCTTCGGTCCCTTCGACGAGTTCGGGAAGTGCGGAGATGGTCGGCGGATGGTTGCCGCCGGAAACGTGAATGACGAATTGTTGTTCGTCGTGCCCGCCCCGCGTATCGACTGCCCACAACGTGACCTCGGTATCCGCGAGACTCTTATCGTCCGGTACCCACTGCGCGAGCCCGCTGTCGGAGTCGATATTCAATCCATCCGGACCTGACACGACGACGTAGCTCACCGCCGTTCCATCCGGATCGACGGCTTCGACCTGGTAGTTATACAATTGACCGACGGTTGCCTCGGTGATCGGCATGGATTGGAAGTGAGGCGCTTGATTGACGGTCGGCAACGCATGGAAACCGGCCAGGAAGTCGACCCGGCGGTCATCCGGATTCAGCACGTTGATGGTTGGTCCGGTAACGCTTTCGCCTGGTCGAAGTCGACCGCCGGCAGCGTTTCCTGATAAGTCAATCATCCATCGTCCGTCATCCGTTTGCCCCTGAGCGTCGCGCGGTGTACCTGGGTAGTTGTCAATCGGGTCCAGCACGAGGACCAGCGGAAGAAGAAGGTCAAAGTCACCGTGGTTGGCCACTGTCACATCATAGGATACGGTTTGCCTGCCGCGATTCGATCGTGAATCACTGAAGGTGATATCAACCAACGGAGAAAAATCACTGACGGCAGTGAACGCGGATCTGAATCCGCCGACCAGCGCCAGACGATCGGATCCGCGGATGGTCGGCGCGACGTCGAGCGTGTAATCGTCCGGCGCGAGACGCGCCACGGTCAGCACGACCGACCGCGACGGGAAATCATAGCGCGCCGACTCAATGACAACCGGTCCCGACTTGGCACCCTCCAACGTGTAATTATCCACGTGGAGAACCGAGGTCGGCGAGTCCGCCGAACCGACCAACATGTCCTGACTGAAGGACAATACGATGGTCGACAGCGGCAGCGCGGCGACTCCCTGGTCCGGCGGGCTGACCGAGACAACGCTCGGTGCTACGAGCGGAGCGATGAGGTCGACCTGTTGCGATTGGCTTAACAGAATCTGCCCGCGCGATGTCGTGGTCACCACATCGCCCCGCGATCCCTGCTGACCAATCGCCACGGATCGCAAGGTCACCGTGTCGACCATCGTAAGCCGACCACCGGTCGGCGAAGAGCTGATGAAACCGGTCGACGGACCGTTGTTGTGCGACACGAAGAGGAGGCCTTCGAGCAGCGTGCCCGGTTTTCCGAATGCCAACGAGTCGATATCGGAATTGAAGTCGAGCATCACTTCCGCACGGGCTTGCGGTGTGAATCGGATGACCTGTCGTCGGTCCGGCCAGGTCGTTGCCCACAGGACTCCGCTCGAATCGAACGCCAGTCCGCCAACTCTCAGATTGAGATCCCGGCTGAAATGCTCAAACGTCCCGGTCACCGGATCATACGATTCGACACCTCGCATTGACGATACGAACAGACGATCGGTCCCGGGTTCCACCGCCAATGCGACTCCCAACCCATCACCCAGTTCTTGCACTAACTCGCCCGTGGCCGGATCCAGTTGGAGCAAGGGACCGCCGCCGGTCGTTGCCCAGAGCTTGCCGGTCGAATCGAATGCCAGGGTGAATATCGGGTGGCCCAGGGTGGCGATCGGCGCTTCGACAGGCCCGCCGTCGGCCGGCAATCGGAAGAGCTGATTGCGCGCTCGGCCACCACTGACCAGTATTCTTCCATCAGGAGCTTCCGCAATGGCCATCGGTCCGATGCCGGCCTGGCTGGCCTCGATTCCCGTTGCAAAGGCGGTGCCGGTGAAGGGTCGCAACACGGTGGCAAACTCCGAGGCGTCCGTATCGGGAGCTCGATTCGGAATGTTCTGCTCCGCCCGCTGGAACAGGGGGTTGGTGGCCGGTGATGGGTCGGGCACCGGCGGAACGCCAAAGTTGGGCGGTGTCGTACTGGGCACGGTTAACGGCGCACCAAGATTCACGGTCGACCCGTCGTCCTCGGCCGATACGCCCAATGGTGGTGACTCGGTGTTGCCCGCAACATCGGTGGCGATTGCCAGGAACTCGTACGTCGTACCTGTCTGGCCCAGGAACACGTCGCGGCCTTCTGGCTCGGTCAGCTGTCTCCGCCAGATCTTGTAGCTCCCGCCGTTCTCTGCGATATACAACGTGACGTGCTTGACGCCCGAGCCGAGCGGATCATCATCGGACTGCCAGTCGATCTGGAAATTGGGGGCGCCGGCCGTCAGCGGGGTAACCGTCAGTACGGTCCTGGGCGCAACCCCGTCCACGGTCTGAGTCAGGGGAAGCGTCTCTTCGGGCGGTGCCGTGTTAAACAACACTCGAGCCCGAGCGTCGATGTCGGTCCCGGTCAGGCTGTCTTCGCGAGCCGAAACGGTGTAGGCGACAAAACCGGCGCCTGCACCCGAGGCAGTGTTGGGTGGCAACAGGCCGATCGCCGGGTCCTGAATCAACTCGCCCGTCAACGGATCAATCGCTTGAACGAGCCAGGTTGCCTCGGCGGTAGACAGGTCTATGCCGGCGCTGACGCGTACGTTGAAGCCCTTGGTGGCCGAAAAATCAAAATCGCCCTGGAACAGTCCTCGATCGACCGGGACTCGAATATTGATGTCGCCAATCTTGATATCACCCAAACGGAACGACCTCGGGTCCAAGTCCGAATCCAATTGCGTGACGACGCGAATTTCACCGGGTTGCGTCGTCGCAGTCGGATCGTTTTGGAAGTGAATTGCGTACGGTAGCGGTTGTCCTACGGGTAGAAAACCGCCCGTTTCGGCCGTGAAGGGGCCGGTCAAGGAAGCAAGGCCCGTAACGGCCGCATCATCACGCAAGTAGCGAGCCAGGTCGAGAGGTTGGGCTTCCTGGTCGCCAGTCGTATCGACGCCGTTGATCTGGAAATCGGGTGGTAGCCCGGAGCCGCGATCTTCGAACGGGATCCACGGAACGTAAACACGAAACGCCTGGAAGTTGGTCGGTTGGGTCAGCCCTTGATCGAACTGATCGAACGTGGGAAGCGTTGGGATCGGATTGGCGTGGGGGTTCACACCATCGATGGGCGCCAGCCGTTCAGGGTCATGTCCATACCAGGTGCGAACGTGTGCGAAGAAGTCGTTCAGGTCGCCGGTGGACAAGATATCGGTTCCAGCCGGGCCGAAAAGAATGCCGGAGGCCAGCGTCGCCATCAGGCTGATGATCTGCGGGCTCTCGCGAATGGCGGGCACGCCGTTTTCCGGAGCCTGTAGACCGGTCTGCTGCAATCAATCGGCCGCGC
>CAYNDU010000025.1:0-1823 GCA_964395615.1 uncultured Pirellulaceae bacterium
GGGCGAGGGGAGACAGAAGTGAGCGGCGTTGACGGCTCCCGCTTCGATGGATGGGGTGTCCTTAAAGAATAGCCATAGAACGAATATGGTGACGTGATCGGGGTGGCCGTTGGCCGACTTCCGTTGGTTTGAATCGTCACGCGAGCCCCATGCGGTCAGTATGGCTGAAGAGACAAGCTCGCACCAGATTTCGTTCATCCTGAATAGGACTTCCACGGCCCCAGCGGGCTGCTTCCCGGCGCGAGTGGACAGCCCGAAGTGTGGAGGATTATGATGTCGGTTACGCCCTGGCCATGTCCGGCGCGTGCCCAGAACCAGGCCAAAACACTGACCTTCCTTCCTCCCCGCACATCCACCCGGAACATGCATGTGCCGTTTGTTTCGAAGAACATCACTTGCCTCATCGGGAGACCGTCACCGTGATACGCCAATTCAACTGCCTGCCGTTCGCGCTGTTGCTGGTCTGTATGACACAAACTGTCGGCTGGTCGGCCGACGGACGAATTCGTCCTTACACACAGAATCCACGTTATTGGCAATACCATGGACAACCCATTCTTCTGTTGGGCGGAAGTGTCGACGACAGCCTCTTTCAAATCCCCAATCTCAAGGCACACTTGGACGACATGCGCCGAGTAGGCGGCAATTTCATTCGCAACACGATGAGCGATCGACCTGACCACGATTTTGAAGTCTATGCTTTTCGAAAGTTGCCCAATGGAAAGTTCGACCTGAAGCAGTGGAATGACCAATACTGGCAACGTTTCGAAAACCTGATGAAATGGACGCACGAACGGGCCATCATCGTGCAGATCGAAGTCTGGGACCGATTCGACTACTCCGACGGGCGCGACTCCAACCGTTGGCAATTGCATCCTTACAATCCGGCGAACAACGTCAATTACACATACGAGCAGTCCGGCTTTGAGCGCCGCTACCCTGACCATCCAGGCCGCAACAAGCAGCCCTTCTTCTTCACCACGCCAAAACAGCGCAACAACCAGGTAGTGTTGCCCTATCAGCAGGCTTTTGTTGACAAGATGTTGTCCTATTCCTTGAAATACGACCACGTCTTGTATTGCATGGACAACGAAACCTCCGCAGAGGAGGAATGGGGAGCTTACTGGGCGGATTTCATCAAGTTGCGGGCCGGAAAGGCGGGAAAACAAGTCTGCGTGACCGAGATGTGGGACGACTGGGATCTGAAGGCCGAGCGTCATCGCCGTACGCTCGATCACCCGGAACGATACACATTTGCCGACGTGTCACAGAACAACCAGAAGAAGGGGCAGATTCATTGGGACAATTTTCAATGGGTCTATCGCCACATCGCAAAACAGCAGCGACCCTTGAACACAGTCAAGACCTACGGTGCGGATGGAGGACGATTCGGGAACAGCCAAGACGGAGTCGAGCGATGGTGGCGACACGTCATCGGCGGCGCGGCTGCCGCCCGCTTTCACCGACCCGACTCCGGACTCGGTCTGTCGCCTCGCGCAGTCGCTTCCATCAAGGCGGCTCGATTCCTGGAAGCACGCATCAAGATGTGGGATGTGCAGCCGGCAAATCAACTACTGCAGCAGAGGACGGAAAATGAGGCGTTTCTGGCCGCACGGCCCGGTAGTGCTTATGCTCTCTATTTTCCAAATGCGGGTCAGGTGGGGCTAAACCTGACCGAACAGCCACATCGGTTCGAACTGCAGTGGATCGACATCGATCACGGCAAGCTCGCCCGTCGCACGTCCATTCAAGGTGGACGTCTCGTATCGATCGAAGCGCCTGGTTCGGGTAACTGGGTGGCGGCGATCACGCGCGAACGATAG
>CAYNDU010000025.1:1923-19726 GCA_964395615.1 uncultured Pirellulaceae bacterium
GATGAAGCAGCGACTGGCCAAACAGAAGAAGCTGGGCCTCGTCCCCGACGACGTCGTTCCCGCCCCGCACCTTGGCCCGAATTGGGACTCGGTGAACGAAAAGAAACGCGACGACCTCGACTCGATCATGGCCGCGTATGCCGGCTGTATCGACTCGATCGACCAGAACGTCGGCAAGTTCATCAAACATCTCGAGCAGATTGGGCGGCGCGAGAACACGATCGTCTTCCTGCTTTCGGACAATGGAGCCTGCCAGGAAGGCGGGAAACTCGGCCGAGGATCACTCGAAATGGTCAAAGACCCACCGCTCGAAACGACCAACGGCGTTCGACTCGGCATGGCCTGGGCAAATGCCTGCAACACGCCTTTTCGGCTCTACAAACACTTTATTCACGAGGGCGGCGCATGCACGCCGTGCATTGTTTCTTGGCCAATGGGTATCGATGCCGCCCGCAATGGATCCATCGTCGGCCAATTCGGTTACCTGCCCGACTTCATGGCCACCTGTCTGGACCTGGCAAAAGGGGAGTATCCGCCCGACCTTCCCGAGTGCGTCGGCAAATCTCTGGTCCCCGTTCTCAAGGGTAATCAAGCGGCCATTCATACCGAGCCGATTTACTGGGAACATGAAGGCAATGCGGGCGTCTGGTGGGGGAAGTGGAAACTGGTTCGGGTCTACGAAGAGCCTTGGGAGTTGTTTGACATGGAGGCGGATCGAACGGAAATGAACAACCTGGCGGCGTCGCATCCCGAAAAGCTCAACGAGATGATCAAGCTCTGGACCACTTGGGCCCGACGTCATCAGGTCGCCTTCCCGCAGCGATTCAACATGTACGAGTTCCTCAAGAAAAGGAAGAAGCAGGATTAACGCGCATTCGACGACCAAGGTCCGGACACTCGTTGCTCAACCGAATTCCACGCGCCGGATCCATCGGTTTATTCACAACGCCCTGGGGTCCATCAAAGGGCCAATGGACGGAGCCACATCGATTCGAGTCCTTGCCTGGCTGGTTTTGCTGTTTCTCGCGGCACCGGACTTGAAAGCCCAGGTTTCACCGCAGGAATCGCTGCGGTCGTTGGTACCGGCTGAGGGGCTGAGCGTTTCCCTGTGGGCCTCCGAACCGATGGTCCGAAACCCAACGACGATGGAAATCGACTCGAGAGGTCGCGTATGGATCGCGGAGGGTCTGAATTACCGAGTATCGGTAAAACAGAACGGCGACATGATTCGGGTACCGGGCGCCGACCAGATCAAGATTTTGTCGGACACCGATCATGATGGGCAAGCTGACAAGGTAACGGTCTTTGCCGACGACATATATCCCGTCCCGATGGGAATGGCCATCGAAGAAGTATGGCAGGGCTCGCAATACCAAGGATGTCGCGTGTACATCGGAAACTCGCCCGACCTTCTGCTGCTCGAGGATACCGACGGAGATGATCGCGCCGACCGTCGTTCTGCTCTGCTCACGGGTTTTCGTGGAATTGACTGTGACCACGGTCTGCATGGCATGACTTGGGGTCCTGACGGCAAACTCTATTTTACGCAGGGCGACTCACGATACGGCAATGACAAACTCAATGCCGGAGACACGACATTCGACGTGTGGGACCGGTCACGACGTCACCTGAGCGCTTCTCGCATGGGAACGACATTACGAGTCAATCCCGACGGAACGCAGCTTGAAGTTTTGGCGTATAAACAGCGTAACAACTACGAAACGGCCGTCGACTCCTTTGGCGATGTCTTTACGTCGGACAATGACGATGACGGCAACCGGGGGTGCCGCACGATCTGGATCATGGCGGGCGGCGACTACGGTTATCAAAATCCTCAATCCAGCCGGCACTGGGCCGAGGAGATTCCGGGCATCATTCCCAAACTGGTTGGAACGGGAAACGGTTCACCGGGCGGTCTGTTAGTTTACGAAGGCCTTGAGTTACCGAAACAGTATTTTCACTCGATCCTCGAGGCTGACGCAGGCACTCATCAAATCAACTGTCATCCGCTTAAGCGTGTCGGCTCCGGACCGCGCAGCGATTATCAAGTGCTGCTGAAGGGTACCGACAGCTGGTTTCGGCCTGTCGACATCGCCGTGGCACCGGATGGCACGCTTTTCGTGTGTGACTGGTATGACGCGGGCGTCGGCGGGAACAACTTTTCCGATCAAACCACGGGGCGCATTTACCAGCTTCGGGCCGATGAAAGGCGCGATACACGGCGGTCAGAGAGACCTGACCTGTCCACGGTGGCCGGTTCGATTCGCGCTCTTGGCTCGCCAAATGTGACCACCCGATTCGCTGCGAGGCAGACGTTATTGGCAATGGGCAAACCGGCTCGAATCGCCTTGCAAGTGCTCTTCCGTCAAGGAGCGGACCACCTGAGGGCTCGTGCTCTGTTTACACTGTTCGGTTTTCCGGCCACAGGTCGAGACGACGTGACAGCCGCGCTATCGGACCCCAACCCCAGAATTCGCGAATCGGCCCTGCAGATACTGGCCCGGGACGCGGTAAGAGAATCGGTCGTCGGACCGCCCGATGCCGTAAAGGCCGCCGCGCCGGCGGTGCAATTCTTGCGCGAGATTCTGCCCCTGTCGAACGATCCCGATCCGGGTGTTCGTCGCGCTCTGTTGATGGCGTTGCGCAACGTTCCATCGGATCAGGATGTCGATCGGGCATTGCGTCAACTGACCATCCGCTGGGACGGTCGCGATCGGTACTACCTGGAAGCGGTACGCGCTGCGATCAAGGACCGTGATGGCGACCTGGTCGAGTCGCTGTTTTCCGAGCTGGCTCGACCCGCTGCCGAGTCACCGGGCGACAACCGGAATGTCGCACAACCCCCCTTCTATCCGATCGCCACGAATGACGCCTATCTGCGAATCGAAGACCGGCTGCCCCCGGCGACAGTCGCTTCTCGGCTGGTCGGCGCAGCATGGGTTTTGGAGCGGACCGAGGCGTTACCGTTTCTGGAACGCCTGCTCGCTACTACCGCGTCGCCCTCGGTTCAGCGGGCGACCGACATGGCCGTTTCCCGAATCGCCGATCCGCGCGCCGCGGAGCTCCTGCTGCGACGTTTTCTGGAAATTGAGAACGATCGAGGACGGCAACGCGAATTGTTGCGCCGGCTGAGTGTCGGATTGTCCGGGCACTGGCGCGCGACCCGATCGAACGATCGTCTGCATGAGGTCATTGACTACTCGCTGAACAACGAATTGCTGCGCGTCGCAGCGATCCAACTGATCGCTCGCAACGGCCTGCGAGATTACGATACGTTCCTTCTTCAAATGTTGGACGACGGCGAACTCGATACCGTCGCGCGCTCGGCGGCACTCGAAGCGCTCGGCCAACTCCAAGTCACATCGGTGCGTGAGAAAGCGGCGGAATTCGTCCGCCAGGCGAAGCACCAGGGTCGTGGCGGCCCCCTCGTCCTCGCGGCGCTTTCGGCCCTTCATCAACTCGGCAATGCATCCACGTCTGGATCATTGACGGATACGGCTGTCGATCTGGAATATCCTCTCGATGTGAGGCGCAAAGCCCTGCAAATCGTCACAACGTCGCCCCAGGGAGCCCGGCATATGCTCAAGCTCAACACCGCCGGCCAAATCCCCGACGACCTGAGGTCCGAACTGACCTTTCTACTGAATAACCACCCGGACCCCTCCATTCGGAAGGCTGCGCGCCAAGCGCTGCCATTGCCCAAGAACGGAAACGGACGCCGAATCGAAGATTTCGACACGGTCTTGGCTCGACCAGCTGACCCCGGTCGAGGACGAACCGTGTTCCAACAAGGCAAGGACAACGCGTGTTCGCGCTGCCATCGCGTTCAGGGCGAAGGCAGCTGGATCGGTCCCGACCTATCGTCGATCGGCATCAAGTATGGTCGCCGCGAATTGCTCTACCACATCCTGAATCCAAGTGGAGCGATCAATTACAACTACGTGGCGAATACGATCTGGCTGACAAACGGCCGAATCTTGAGTGGCCTGATTGTTAGCGAGACGGCTGCTGATGTCGTGCTAAAGACAGCTCAGGGAGAACGGATACACATCGCTCGCTCGGACATTGACGACCAGCAGCCACAGAGTGTGTCGCTCATGCCGGAGGATCTGGTCGGCAGTTTGAGTGATCAGGACCTGGCCGACCTGATCGGCTACCTGGCGACCCTGCAGAAACCGGCCAGCACGGCCGGGCAGTACTACTTGCTCGGCCCGTTGCCTTCCGGAAAACGCCCGGGAACTCAAATTCCTGATCTCTCGGCTCAGTGGCCGGGAATTTCCGGCGATATGGCACGCTGGCAACAAGTCGCGGCGGCCGGCGATGGGTATCTCGACCTGTCAACGTGGCTCGGGTCGACAGCCGGTCGTGAGGTCTTCTGCTGCCTGCCGGTCATTTCACCCGGTGCACAGAGGGCCCGCCTCGTGGTGAATTCGACGCTCCCCGCCTCGGCCTGGCTCAACGGACGCCCGATACGGCTCGTCAGAAAGGACAGCGATCCGTCTCGCTGGATCGCCTTCGGCCAATTGCCACTTACGGCACGGGCGAATCAACTGGTGATTCGCCTGCAGAGCGGCAAGAACGCCGCTGAACTGATCACAACGTTGATCACCGATCGCGAGATCTCGTACGCTTTCGGCAAACAGTAGCCGCACAATCGGGAGCACATCGGTGCTCCTCTAACCGGAAGACACGTTGCTAGAGCTTCGGCTTTGGTGGTCGAGCGGGTGTTTCATAGGGTTTGGCGGCTCGCATCTTCACCTCGCGCTTCCAGACTGCGTCGGCTGTGGCCGCGTAGAGAGTGGTTCCGTGAAGTCGCACGTAGCAGACGCGTCGCCCGTGGCCCGGTTTCGGAAGGATCAGGTTCACGCGTCCGGGCTGATCACAGATCTGAATTCCCGACTCGGTGGCGCTGAGTAACCAGCCGGCCGCACTGGTACACATTCCGTCCGCGTGACTTTGCGTACCAAATGGCGGAAGATGCAAATAGAAATAGGGCTGCTTGTATCGGAGATTCCCGTCTTTCGCAATCTGGTAACTGTAAATGAATCGATCGGGAAAATGGGCGACGTAAAGCAAGGACTGATCCGGACTGACCGTGATCCCATTACATCCGTCGAACCGGTCAACGGGTCGCGCGACTTGGGACTCCGGGTCAACGTGCCATACTTGCTTGCTCTGCGGGTCGGTAACGTAAATCGAGCCATTATGGAGTACCACCAGATCGTTGGCGAAGAAACCACTGGCAATTTCTTCTGCCACCCCGGTCTTCAAGTCCCAGGCACGAATGCTTCGGCTTCCTCCACAGGCGCCATACAACCGGCCGTCCGGACCCAACGCCAGGCCGTTCGCCTTGCCGGTATCGGACGCGAATCGTTCCGGCTTACCGCCGGGCCGCACACGGTAGATCCTGGCCGCCGGCACATCGCTGAAGTAGAGTACGCCCTCGGGCGTCACGGCCAATCCTTCGGCCCACTGATAGCCCTCGCCGACCAGTTGCCACGGACGGTCTTCGCCCAACAATTCGCCGGCACGCGTCTTGGATCGGTCCCAATGTGAGCGAACCGGCTGCGGATAGTCCTTCCACAACCAGCGCATCGCCTGAGGGAAGATGGCGGCACCGTGTTTGTGATTATGTCCGTCAGTACCCCACACGTGCTCGACTTCGTACCCCGCAAACTCCAGGGCGCGCCACATCGTCTGGTTCGCCATCCACCAATCACCGCCGTAGATGTTCAGGTCGTTTTCACCGTCCTGCACGAAGATTCTCAACGGCTTGGGAGCCGTCTTGCGAACGAGCGTGGCCAACTCATCTCCACCTCGCAGTCCCACGTAGGTTCCGATCATCGAGTAAACGCGTCGGAAGGCATCGGGCCGTTGCCAGGCAGCCACGAACGCGCAAATGGCCCCGGAGCTCGCACCGCAAATACCGCGATCGTTGGGATCATCACTGATTTGTAAATCGTGTTTCGATTCCACAAATGGAATCATCTCGTCGATCAGAAAGCGGGCATAGCGATCGCTGACATCGTCGTATTCGAACGAGCGATTGAATCGTGGCGAAGCGCCGACGCCCGCAGCCGGCACGACCCCTGGATTAATGAACAGACCAATCGTCGGGGGCATGGCTCCTTCGTGGATCAAATGATCCATGACAATATGCGCTCGCGAGCCCCAGGTCTCGCTACAATACCCTTTTCCGTCCTGAAAGACCATCAACGGTGCAGGCAGCTCCTTCGAAAGCTGTGCCGGTATATAGACCCAGTAATCCCGAACCGTTCCGGGATAGATCTTACTCGCCTGGAACGTCCCCTCGATCAGTTGTCCTTGAGGCACGTCCTTGTGCCGCTGGGCTTCGCGGGGGAGTTCATATTGGGGCCGTTCTTCGGCGGACGCCACGACGCAGCAACTCGCCGTCGTTGTCATGAACGCCGCCACCAGCAGGCAATCTGTCAGGCCAACTCGATTCATGAATCTACCTTTCTCTCAATTCACCGGCGCGAACGAGGAATACATTCGGAAGAGCAGGTGGCCGAATCTGGCTACATGCCATTGGCCTGGGCTGCCGAGCGATGAGCGGCGATCGCCTTGGCGCTGAACGCTCCCACATTGCTCACCCGACTCCCGAACACCTGCAGTCGAGCAATTTGACCACGAAACTGTCGGTCGAATCCGGCCCATTTCATCGTCTGGTTGAAGTTACCAATTGCCAGCGGCCCGATATCTTCTGCCACCGGCCCCGCCGGATAGCGAGTCTTGCGATCCAGCCGCAAGGTCTCGGCTCCCGGTTCAGGACAAGGGTCGGTGAAATACCAACAGACATTCTCATCCTGTTCTGTCCCCGTGCCGTCGTACGTCACGGCGAAACCGGTCCACTTGCCGACCACGAGTTGGCCGGGAGAACTGTCATTCGAAATCTTGTCGGGCCACTGATTGACACTCAAACGCATGCTCCCGTTTTCGTGACAGACCAGGTCGATTCCCGAATGGTCGCGATTCAGACAGAACAGAATGCGGTTCCCGCCGGATCCGGCGCGCAAACTGTCCGGTTTGAGCCACCCCATGATCGTGAACGAATGAAGTCCACGGAGCGATTCGAGCGCTGAATCACCGGCACTCGCCCAGCCCCACGGTTCTCCATCCGGGAAGGACAGCCGGCCAGCCGACGAGCGCCGGGCCGTGCCGCCCAGTTGCCAGACGGGTCGTTCACCGGCCCGAAAGCCGACCCGCATTATGGGCTCCTCCACATTCCGATCCACGCGCACCGGGAGAAAACTGGCCGCTTGGGCCCCCCGCCCGTCGGTGACCAACATCTTCACCCAGTAAAGCCCGGGATTCTCGAACGTGCGCTGGAGTTGCCGCGCATCGGAATGCGACCCGTCCGGCAGCGTCCATTCCACTTGATGTGGCCCGCCGTAGCGCAACGACACCGTAAGCGGTGGCGCGCCGGCCGTTTTCGTGCTGATAATCTTGGCGGCCGGTCGCAAGGGTTCACCGTCAGCATACGGTTGGAACCGGAATGCCAGATCCGATTGCGCCGGTCGCACGGTGAAGTCTCCGGGCGGAGCCGTTCCCAACGGCGTCACGGTCATCGCCCAGGGATCGATCCTGTCGATCTTATACGGTCGATGTCCGTCAAGCGTTAAGGATCTCGGCTGAGTATTGGCACAATAAAGCAGGTAGTACTTGCCGGTATCGGCCAACAGGTAGTTTCCGCGATCATCGCCGACCGGTTTCAGGCTGTCAAACGGAGGGGCGGCCGCCATGAACTGCTTGAGCCAGGCGATTCTCGCCGGGCTATCTCCATGCAACACGCCTCCCTTTGACCACCACAGGATGTCCTTTGGATGTAGATAGGTTTCGCCGTGACCGATGTAACAACCGCTCATCGTCCCGAGCCAGAACCGTTGAACCATCTCTCGTGCCGTCAGGTTGCCCCAACCCTGAGGAATGTTTCCCTCGTACTTGCACTCGTCAAAAATCACGGGCTTCCGGTATTTCTGCCGGTAGCCGATGCCGCCGGCCATGTTGGACGTTTGCAGACTGGCATGGGTTACCCACCGACGCGTGTGGTCGTACCAGATTCGCCCGTTGTGGATCCCACGCATACGTTGATGCGAGTCCTCGCGCTCCAGAATCTCAAAGAACCGATCCCAATCGTCTGGCTGCTTGTTACCGGCATGACCCGGTTTCTGGTTGGTCATGAAATCGTATTCATTGGCCAACGACCACCAGACATTGCGATAGGCCGATAGCCGGGCGATCGCATAGCGCAGATACCGGTCATCCTGCGGGTCGGTCATGTTTGCGAAATGCCATCGATCATAAGGATGCCAGAGAATCAAGTCCGCCTCGATTCCCAACTTCTGTAGATCGAGAATGCGGCGCTCCAAATGATGCCAAAAGGCCTCGTCAGGACGATCAAAATCGATCGATCCATCGGTCCGCTTGCGAAATGCGAACCGCTCCGGTTCGTTCTGATTGTAGGAGTAACTCTTCGGAAAGACACAGAATCGGATCTTGTTGAACGGTGCGCCGGCTAACGTCTTCAACGTCTGTTTCTGCAACTCAGGCGCCTGGTGAATCCAGGCGTAGCAAGTTGTGCCGAATTGGTGGTAGGGCGTGCCGTCAGCGTATTGGAGGTAGAATGTCTTGAAGACTCTAATCGGGCCATGGTTGTCATCCGTCGGGGGCACGGCCGTCAACTCACCCGTTCGACCGCTTAGGGTGTCCAGGTTGCTTTCCGTTTGATAGGTCCAGCGACCGACGCTCGGTGGCGAGAAACGCACCTTGAACTTCCCCGAGCCGTCGTAGAATCCGGGCACGACCTTCCGAACGCTTCCTTGACGAAAGACAGCCGACAACGTTGTGTCCAGGTAAGGGTTCTCGGACGGTTTCGCCTTCCACGTCAATTCCGCCACACCCCAGCGCTCGACACGAGTCACCTGCTGCCCGCCCGCGACCGCAAAGCGGCCGAAGGCACAGCTCAAGATCAGGCTGGCCGTTGCGAACCGCTCTATCCAGCGCCGGTCATTCATGGCAATCGCCTCCCTCATCGACGGTCGATCTTCCAGAGCCATCTTATCGTCTGAGTTCGTCAGACACCAACCGACTCGCGGTTCCGCCGGCGTTAGGGAACGCTACCGTCCAGGGATCGGTCGACCGGGTGTCCAGGGCGCACCCGCTTGATCCAGGGCCTTTAGCAATGGCTCATACTCCTTCGTCAGAATACGATTCAAATTCGCCGCCGCTTTGCGGAATTGCTTCTGGCCGATCGCAAACTGCTGTCGATGGGTTTGGGTCGGTCCATACGTCTGCTGGAGCGTACCGGAAAGAGCCGTCTGCACTCGCTGCATGATCGAGACTTTGGCCAACTGGCTGTGTTCGGCCCGCAATGGATCACCGGTCATGACCTGCTGTAAATCCTTTAGACCGTGCTCGATCTTCACGGCTCGATCGAACAAACCGGGGTCCAGTTCTCGAGTGCTGCGAACGACGCTCTTGATTTCGTCAAGTTGTTCCAGCGTTCCGCTCGTCTTGCGCACGGCGCCCACCACCGCGCGCTGCAACTTACCAACCGCGAGCTGAAAGGCCAAGACCTCCTGCCGTTTCTGTTCGGGCAACGATGACGGCCGTATCGCCACCACTTCGAACGTGACCGGTCTCCCGAGCGGCACCGTGTCGCCGTCCACACGGCGACTTGCCTCGACCGAGTACTTTCCAGGAACGACCAATGGTCCCCGACTCGAATTCCCCGTAAAGCCCGCATATCGCAGATCCCAAGCGACCCGATGGGTACCGGCCGAAGCCGGACCAGTAATGCGACGGACGACTTCGCCTCGCTGGTCGCGGATGGTAAATGTCATTTGGGGCGATTCCTCGCGTTCCTCCAACTTCAGCTCTTCCCAACCGGGGGTCGGATTATCCCCTTCGGCTTTCTTGGTCTTCTCTTCCCGTTCGTGCCGTTTCTCCTTGCGAGTCTTCGACGTTTCTTTCAAGAAGTAAGTCATTACAGCACCGAATGGTGGATTCGGGGCGGTGAAGTAGCCGTCGCCCTGCGACCCCTTGCCTCCACCCAAGACGCGGTCTTCCACGTAGAGCTTCGCCGGGCGTATCGGAAACAACTCGAATTCGCCCCCCAATGTCTCGGCTGTGAGCGACCGTAGTGGAGTGTAATCGTCCAACACATAGAATCCGCGGCCAAACGAGGCGCCCACCAGGTCGTTCTCGCGCCGTTGGATCGCGAGGTCGCGGAATGGAATGTTCGGACTGCCCGGCAGTTTCACCCAGTGCGCGCCGGCATCACGCGTGCAGAAAATACCAAACTCCGTTCCGGCAAACATCAGCTGGGCAACCTCATGGTCCTGCTCCAAACGCCAGACGATGTGACGCTCGGGCAAGTCGCCGGTGATCGACTCCCAGGTGCGACCCCGATCGGTGCTGCGCAACAGGTAGGGCGCAAAGTCACTCTGCTTATGCGCATCTAACGCAACGTAGACGGTATCGACGTCAAACCGGTCCGCCTTGACATCGTTGACAAATGCGTATTCGGGGACTCCAAAAAACTTGTCAATCTTTCGCCAGTTGCGACCGCCGTCCTCTGTTACCTGGACCAGGCCATCGTCGGTCCCGACGTATATCAGGCCTTCTTGGAGTGGCGATTCACTGATCGACGTGATCGCTCCAAATTGGCTCATCGCATACAAATCCCAAATCGCATCGATACTCCACACGCGTCCCATCAGTGGCATCGTCAATCGGTCCTTGCCTCGCGATAAATCGCCGCTGATGGCGGTCCAGGAATCGCCTCGATCGTTGCTGCGAAACAGCTTCTGAGCAGCGAAATAGACTCGCTTGTGATTGTGCGGGCTGATCAGAACGGGTGAATCCCAGTTGAATCGGAGTTCGTCCTCGCCCTCGGCCGCCTGAGGCTGAATGTCGACCGATTGGCCCGTACGCCGGTCAAAACGACGAAGATAACCCTGCTGAGATTCACAATAAATGATCTCCGCGTCCTCCGGGTCGATCGCATTGTCGTGACCGTCACCTCCGATGGTGATCCGCCAGTCCGAGTTTCGAATCCCCGAGTTGCTGGCCGTTCGAACCGGTCCGTATTGTGAGTTGTTGTCCTGCGTCCCGCCGACGACGTGATAGAACGGTTCGTCGTAATCCACGTCTACCTTGTAGAATTGTGTGACCGGCAGATTTGCCACAAACTGGTACGTTCGCCCGAAATCCCACGAACGATAAAGGCCCCCATCGCAACCAACCAATAAGAAATCGGAATCGGTTGGATGAAAAGCCAACGCGTGATTGTCGCTGTGCTTGTTCGAACTGGTCACCGTTTCGAACGTCGCTCCACCGTCACTCGTCCGACCCATTCGAACGTTTGCATGGTAGAAGACGTCGAACCGGTGCGGATCGCAGTATATTTCCTGGTAGTAATGAGGCCCCGTTCCTCCCGCCACGTAATCGCTCATCTTTTTCCAACTGCCGCCTGCATCCGCCGAACGCCACACGCCTCCCTTCTTGCCCGCCAACTCGATGGCCGCATAGATCACGTCCGGCTGCTGGGGAGAAAGGGCAATTGACATCTTTCCCTTGTCGGCGCTTGGTAAACCGTGGCTCAATTCGCTCCATGTCCGACCCCCATCAGTCGACTTGAAAATCCCCGACTCCGGACCGCCGTCGATAAGCGCCGCGACCGTGCGATGACGCTGATGCGTCGCCGCATAGAGAACGGCCGAATTACGCGGATCCATCACCAGGTCCGTCGCACCGGTCCAAGGACCCTTGGTCAGCACGGCCTCCCAATGACCTCCGCCGTCGGTCGTCTTGAAAATGCCGCGTTCACCTTCCGACGTCCAAAGCCGCCCCTGTGCCGCCACATACACAATCTGCGAGTTTTTCGGATCTACAACGATCTTGGAAATGTGCTCCGTTTCCTTCAGTCCGACGTTGCTGAAGGTCGCTCCCCCATTGTGACTCACGTAGACTCCGTCTCCGTATCCCACATGACGCCCGCTGACGTTCTCGCCCGTGCCAACCCATATCGTGTGCCGGTCATTCGGGTCAATCGTGACACAACCGAGCGAATACGATCCATATCGCTCAAAGATCGGCGTCCAGGTCGTTCCAGCATTCTCCGTCTTCCATAAGTTGCCGGATCCAACCGCCACGTACCACGTGTTTGGCTTCACACGGTCAATGGCAATGTCTGCAATCCGACCCGACATCAACGCCGGCCCAATCGAACGTAACCGAAGTGCCGAGACGTCGTGGGGTGTGAGCTGCCGACCGCTCTTCGACTTCGTATTCTGAGCCGATGCCTCGTCCGACCGCAAACGACCTCCGACCACCAAAACGCCGGCCATGACGACCCCGCTCAGAATCCAACGACCCAATGACCCGCGCATAGGTGACTCCCAATACAACAAATAGGAAACATAGAGATGATAGGAGACTTAGATTATGGCACGGCCGGTCGCAGATTTCCACGTGTCACCGGTCGCCAAGTGGGGCACATGTGCGAACCGTCGGCGGCGAAATCGAGGCGGGGAGACCTGTGATCCCACAGGCAAGGCTGCCCACAGGTACAGGAGGGCGTGTCCCCGGGTTCGGTTCCAGCGCGGCGGATCAGGCGGGCCCAGAGCCGGTTGAGAAGATATTGCCGTGCCGAAATGCCTCGGCCATCGCACGCGGCACATCGGCTTCGGCCAGAACCAGGTTGGCACGGTTGGCTGCGACCTGGGCCTTCATTTCCTGCTCGGCGGCCACAGCTTCTGCGCGCCGCCGCTCCGCTTTGGCCCGAGCGACTCGCGTGTCCGCCTCGGCCTGGTCGGCCTGAAGTCGAGCGCCGATGTTCTCGCCAACGTCAATATCGGCGATATCGATCGAGACGATAGCAAAGGCCGTGTGAGCGTCGAGTCCGCGATCCAGCACGGCGCGCGTGATTCGGTCCGGATTTTCGAGGACTTCCAAGTGTGTATCGGCCGATCCAATCGAGGTGATAATGCCCTCGCCGACGCGCGCGATCACGGTCTCTTCGGTGGCCCCGCCGATCAACTGCTCCAGGTTCGTGCGCACGGTGACGCGAGCTCGAATCCGAAGCTCAACTCCGTTCTTGGCAATGGCGCTGAGCGTCGTCTTGCCGCTTCGTCGCGGATCGGGGCAATCGATGACTTTTGGATGCACGCTGGTCCGGACGGCATCCATAACATCACGACCGGCCAGGTCGATCGCTGCGGCACGATCGAAATCCAGGTCAATGTTTGCGCGGTGAGCTGCGATGATTGCGTGGATTACATTCATCACATTACCCCCGGCCAGGAAGTGTGCTTCCAACCGGCCCGTACTGATCCCCGTCTTGCGATTAATGTCCAACCCAGCCTGAACCGCCATGATTTTGGCGGTCACCATGACGCGGGGATTGACCTGTCGAAAGCCCATAAAAACGAGGTTGAGGAATCCCACGTCGGCATCCGACATAAACGCCTGGAACCAGAGTTTGAAGTAAATCGGGATGAAGATGATCAACGCCAGGCCCGCAAGAACTACTAATCCGACGAAGACGTAGACAATAATCATCCACGCGGCCAATCCATCTTCTTGGCCTGGCAATTGTCCCCAAAGCGGCACTCCTTGGGCCAGCAACGTCGTCATGTTGATCATCGGTTTTTCCTCTCACATCAAAGAGCAGGCAAGTCGCCAATGGGACCCTTGATCGTCGGCCCGATCGAATGGAGCCATGTTCTGCAACGCAGGCCGATCCTGAATATATCCGATTCCACGTGCCAAAGGTAGCGATCGTATTGGGGCCGCCCGGCGATCGCCGACCGCTCGGAATTTAATCGATCCAGCCGCCACCAACGACCCGATCACCAACGTAGCAAACAGCCGCCTGGCCAGGGGCGACCCCAAAACAGGGCTGGTCAAAACGGACGTCGAACCGATGCGCGTCGGTCGGTTCCACCCAGGCCGGCACCGCTCGGCTGTTGTAACGAATCTGGACGTCGCAGGAAAACCCCTCCACGGGGGTGGATACCAGCCAATTGGCGTCTCCGGCCGAAAGTCGTTCGCAAGCCAGTTCATTTCGTTGTCCAATCACGACCTGCCGCCGATCGGCATGAATCCGGACAACGTAGTAGGGTTCGCCGAGGGCAACGCCAAGTCCTTTCCGTTGTCCAATCGTGAAACCTTCAATACCGTCATGTTCCCCCACGACCGTCCCATCGGCCGTGATGATTTGGCCCGACGTGTCACTATCAGGGCGCCATTGTCGCACGAACGGGGCATGGTCACCGGAGGTGACGAAGCAAATCTCCTGGCTATCGCGCTTATCGGCCACTCGCATCTGCAACTGGCCGGCGATGTGACGGATGTCAGATTTGCAATAATCGCCCACGGGCAGCAACATCCGGTCGAGTCGAGCGGGATTGATGCCGAACAGAACGTATGACTGGTCCTTACCATCATCAACGCCGCGTCTCAGTTGGGTGGTTTCACCTTCCTCTCGCATGAGTCGAGCATAATGCCCGGTTGCGACAAACTGTGCGTCGACACTATCGGCGTATTCGAACAGTTTTCCGAATTTCAGCCATTGATTACAGACGATACAGGGATTCGGAGTACGTCCTTGGACGTATTCGTCGGCGAAGTAGTCGATGATGCGCCCAAATTCGGATGAAAGGTTGAGCGCATAAAAGGGAATATCCAGTTGATCGGCCACACGTCGAGCGTCGGCGGCATCGGTGGCGCTACAGCAGCCCTGTTTGTGATCCGTACGGTCTTCCCGACAGGTGCCATCTGACGAGTCGCTGGGGTCGAGCGCCAGGCCGTGGCGCATGAAGACACCCACCACATCATGGCCCATTCTTTGCAATAGGACAGCGGCCACACTACTATCCACTCCGCCGGACATCGCCAGCACGACACGTGCCATGACGTTTCTCACCGCACCAATTGACAGAAAACACGTCGCCTCCCCGTGTGCCTCTCAGTCTACGAGGCCGGCGCCGGAACGGAAGTGCAAAGAAGCCGTTTTTGGGAGTTCCGAAGCGGCGCCGTGCTCGGGAAAAGCAAGGTCCATGCTCCGGGCCCCGGTGTCCCCGCGTGCCGGGGGCTGGCGAATCACCTGTGGGAATCGGTATATTCGCAAGAGGATCGTGTGTCGAGCGGTGCGACGAATGTGCGGCCGGTCTGCCACTGTTTCTGTCTCACGAGGCCGGACTGACCCTATTGGGTTCACGCCCGGCCGAGGCATTCGCGTTTTTTGCGTTTTTGAAATACGGAGGACCGACAACGGTGGATTCAGACATCATCGATCAAGCCCAGAATATCAAGAAGCGGATTGTCAGTTTACGAGACAGTCTTTGACCACTCTGCCAATCGCAAGGAAATCGAGCAGGTCGAGCAGAGGATGGCGGCACCCAACTTCTGGGACCACCAGGAGGAGGCACAACAGGCCGTCGGTCGCCTGAAGTCGCTCAAGGCCGTTGTCGACCCACTGGATCGGCTGCTTCAGTCCGCGGACGATCTCGACGCGCTGCTGGAGATGGCGGACGAGGACGAATCGCTCATCGACGAACTACGTGGCGAACTCAAACAGCTTGATTCGCAACTGGCGGAATTGGAGCTGCGGGCGCTACTCAACGGCCCCCACGACGATGCCGGGGCTCTGGTCACGATCAACGCTCGAGATGGCGGTACGGACGCCAACGACTGGGCCGAGATGTTGCTGCGAATGTACTCGCAATGGGCTCAGCACAACGATTACTCCGTCACGCTGCTCGATCGCAATGACAACGAAGAAGCGGGCATCAACAGCGCCACGATCGCGATCCGCGGCCCTATGGCGTATGGCTACTTGAGAGGTGAGACCGGCATTCATCGGCTGGTCCGCATAAGCCCGTTTAATGCCGAAGGAAAACGGCAGACCAGCTTTGCCGCCGTCGACGTGTCGCCTGAAGTTTCGAATTCCGCTGAAGTGGAAATCGACGAACAGGATGTGCGCGTCGATACTTATCGAGCGAGCGGCGCCGGCGGACAGCACGTAAACAAGACAGACAGCGCCATACGACTGACTCATTTGCCTTCGGGCATCGTGGTGCAGTGCCAGAACGAGCGGAGCCAGCATAAGAACCGCTCGGCCGCCTGGAAGATGCTGCGGGCTCGAATCGCTCGGTTCGAAGATGAAAAACGCGAAGCCGAAGCCGCTCAAAAGTACAAAGACAAATCACGCGTCGGCTTCGGTGCTCAGATTCGCAACTACTTCCTCCATCCCGATCAACGTGTCAAGGACGCACGGACCGGATATGCCGAAGGCAGCTTCCAGAAGGTGCTTGATGGAAACATTCAGGGATTCCTGGATGCCATGCTAAAGTGGCGAGTCGCGCAACCATAGAACGACAATCGGGGCGATCCGGTTTACACGGCCGGCAAGTCGTCCCAGGGTGGATACCAGAGATTAACCTGCGGAAAGAGGGCGACAGCGGCCGCGCGAGCCACGTGGGTCGAGGCCTTGACGCGACCATCCCGGATGGCCGTGTTCACGTCAAGGTGTCCCAGCATCAATTGAGTGAAGACATGGGGCCGGCACGCCACGTAACTGCGGCCGAGCTTCGATGGGAGCCACTTCACTGTGCGGCGGCTGACGGTCATGCGGTAACGATCTTGGCCGATTAGGAACCCCAGTGTATAGGGGCACGATAGGCCGGCTTGTCGCGCTCGCTGGTAGAACACTCGACTCAGACATCTCAGAAAACTGCCCGGTTTGGGAATATCCGCCATGAAGACCATCCCGTTGTCAGCTTCGTGATGACAACAGGTTCCGCCGGAAGCCACCACGACCTCATGAATCGGATGTCCTACCGGCGCCTCGAGTCGGATCTCGTGACAACCCCGCTCCATCGCGTCGCGGCACGCGCGATGTAACAACTGCCGCGCTGCCTCGGGATGTTCACTCGAACACATTAACTCAACAATTCGACGGTCGCAGACCACCGCGTAACCGACAATCGGATCGAGTGCCTCGTTGAGCTCAAGACGATTCGGGCCATTAATGGCAACATAGATTCGATGTTGACCGCTACGGCCGACCAACCACCTCCAATAGGCATCGCTACGTTGTAACGGACCGCACAGCGATGAGGTTCCTTCCCGGTACAAACGCATCAACGCCGACTGTTCCACGTGCCGCCACAGTCGAATGTTGTACGTCGGTTGTACGCGACGGTTCAGCACCGTCGTATCGAACTCCGAACGCTCCGCCTTGCAATGCTGCAGATAGGACAGGATCTTCTGCGGATTGGCCGTGCCATAGGCGTGTCGACCGCAAACCGCCCAGCCGTTCTCCATGTAATACTTGTGCCGGTCCGTGCGCAGCAGACCTAACACGACACCATCGTGGACCATCCGACGGCGCGCTTCGAACAGCAGAGCCGCGGCGCACCCCCGTTCCCGGAATTCTCGCAACGTCGCCACGTCAGAAATCTGGCAGGCCGGCACTTCGGCTCCCGAAAACTGCAACTGCCGCTGGCTCATGCGCAGGTGAGAAATCACGCGTGACCCGTCCTTGATGAACAGCCGATCGGATGGCTCGTAACTCGGCTCGTCCAACTGAGCTTGGAATTCTTCCGGTGTCGGTCGCTGAAAAACATCGATCAGAAAATGCAGAGCCGCGGGATGATCGCCGGCTCGGCCGCCTTCAACTCGCCACGGACGGCAAACGGGCGTACCATGCGACTGCGTCGTAGCGGGACCGGACGCGGAAACCACGGTCTTCGCCGCCCCAGCGGCACTCGCCGCC
>CAYNDU010000025.1:19826-21223 GCA_964395615.1 uncultured Pirellulaceae bacterium
TCGCCGCCCCAGCGGCACTCGCCGCCTTCGATGGTCGGGACTTAGATGCCCGAGATTTTCGATGTGTTTTCCGGCCTCTCTTGGTCCCCGAACATTCCGGCGGTCGTCGTTTTCCGCATCCTGAATCTGCTCCTGATGGAACGTTGGATTTCATAGCCAGAATCCCTTCCGATTGCCCGCCTGTGATCGCGCTGGCTGCCAGCTCCCGGCATGCGGCGCGCGGCCAGACGTTGATTCGTAACTAATGAAACACATCGAGCGCAAGGAATCAACTACCCTAACGGGTGTCACCCATACGGAGAACCGCAACCGGGCTACGCATTCAGGAGCGCCAGGCGGGCCAGGCGATCACGTAGAGCATCTTCCGGGAAGAGACAGAATGCAAATTCGCGCGAACCTAGAAAGGCCGCCTGATGCAGAAGCGCGCGCAATCGATCGCGCTCATCGATCAGTTGGCGACGGCGCGCGGAAAGAAAAGGTTGGAACTGGTCATTCAATCGTTCAATCTGCTGCCGTCGCAGTTTCCCTTGACCGGGCGACGGCTGACGGGCGATCCAGGACCGTTTCCGCGCCGTCAAGTCACGCGTCTCCGGACTGTCTTGCACATGCAACTCGGGATGATACCTCAACTCTCGAAGACACTGATCAATGCGCGTCAAGTCGGAAGGTGTCACAGCCGGACGCGCCACCGGAAGCCAGAACGTTGCGGACGCGACGAGGAATTTCGGCGGTTCGACTTCAAGAAACCGACTGATAATGGCATCGGTCAGTTCATCATATTTGGCTCCGCCAATGCCGTGAATGAACACATCACTCAACACGAGCCGAGCGTACATGGTGGTCACCAGCGCACGCGGTCGCAGGCGAATCCCCTGCTCTTCGATTTCCGCCAATCGTTCGACCGTTCCCGACGCTGTCCCACTCACGGCCGGAAGTATCAGGCGAAACTGGTGGAAATCGGTCAGTTCCAATTCCCGCCCCATCATTCGCACAAAAGCGGGTCGACGATGCGGGTCGTCGGCTGTCCAGAGCCAAAAAGGTACTTCGGCATACTCATCATGCGTCGCCAAGGGGGGCACGGGATGAGTATGACTGCGCACGCGATTCACTCGGCGGTACTCGCCGAGACACGCATTGTGCGATTGTCGAAAGGGCTCGGCATGCGTCAACAAATGACCCGCGAATTGGCGAAATCCAGTGGTTCGACAGACATGACTCAACGGAAGCTCGCACGTATCCAAGCCCCAGCGCTCCTCCAGTTGGTGTCGGAGTCGAGCAATGGTACGGCCGAGGTTTCCTGTGGAGCGAGCCGCATCGGAAGCCTTCGACCAGAGCTTGTCCAACAGAGGCTCGGCAATCAAAGGCTCGATTGCGTCGTGCACCCGTCTTCCAAACGC
>CAYNDU010000026.1:0-21085 GCA_964395615.1 uncultured Pirellulaceae bacterium
GCCTGCCGCATGGCATCATTCCACGTATCCCCGTTGTATCCGTTCTCGGCCTTCGACCGTGAACGGATCCCTTTGCGCTCCCTACAAGAAGGGGGACCGGCATGGCTCAACGAACAATGCATCTTGCGGCCGGAGCGCGGGCAACGATTTCCTGGTTTACCGTTGTCACGATCCGACCCCTCGGTCGTGCACGTCGTTGGGGGGTCAATTGGTTTCCAGGATACTTGCGCCGAACGTGAAGCCACCGCCGAAGGCACAGAGTCCGAGGCGGTTGCCCGACTGAGCTTGAGGCAGCACCTCGGCCAGGCAGAGTGGAATACTGGAGGATGACGTGTTGCCATATTGGCGGATGTTGCTGAATACGCGTGCGTCGATGCGATGATCGATCGCGTCAATGATTCGTTGGTTGGCCTGGTGGGGCACGACCAGATCAAGGTCATTGACTTGAATGTGTTCACGCTGGCAGACGCGGTTCAAGCTGGTGACCATGCGGCGGACGGCTTCGCTGAACACCCGAGCGCCCTTCATCTGAATGAAGCCCCGGTCGCGTAGCGGCACAGAAAGACTGCTTCCGTCTTCGCCGCAGGCGGACAGTTCCGGTCTCAGCAGTCGAGCATTTGACTGGTCAAAGTGACTTTCGCCGTAGAGCACCGTGGCGGAAACTGCGTCGCCAAACAGAATGGCCGTGTCGAAGTCGTCCAGGTCAAGGAGAGGTGAGAGTACTTCGGCCGTCACGATTAAGACGCGACCGTCGGGACGGCTTTGAAGGAAATCGTAGCCTGATTGCAATGCGTAAAGGTACCCGGAGCAGGCGGCATTGATGTCGAACGCCTGCAACATCGTGTCCGAAGTGCCGCCGGTCAGCCCGTTCAGAACGCGGCATGCCATCGAGGGGGTCACGGCCGTGGGGCTTGTGGTTGAGCAGACGACGAGGTCCAGATCGTCGACGATCAGGTTTTCTTGATCAAGGACTTTCCAACACGCTTTGACGGCCATTTGAACGGCATTCTCGCCGGATGACACCCAGCGTCGCGACTCGATTCCTGTCCGCCGCAGAATATCGTGGGGTGTCATTCGCGCATTGCGTCGGACCAGTTCCTGGTTGCTGACTACGCGACTTCCGGTGACCGTTGCGATCGACGAGATACCGACGTCGAAGGCTCGCGGGCGTTCGGTAGACCGGGGCATGTGAAGGGCTTCGGCGCCAGCCGGGCGGCGGAGTATCGGTTTTCCATACTGTTCCTTGCTGATCGGCTTGGCTCGCTGTGCTCCAGCTCCCGTTTGCACCTTCGCCAGCGGAGCGCCGACGGCAACGGTGTCTCCTTCGGCGGCGCACAGTTCGGCGATAGTACCGGAAATGGGCGAGGTCAATTCGAAGACGCTCTTGGTCGCTTCCAAGGCGGCCACGACATCTCCGCGAACCACGGTCTGGCCAGGTTCAATTAGCAGTTCCGAGACAATGACCGTTTCGTCGGACGGGCCCGATCCAATGGCCTCGATCCAACCGGTACCCTGCTCGGCCGGGGCCTCATCATCCCAGGTCAACTCCAGCTTCAACATCTCGGCCGCCGTGGTCAGGAGGCGGCGGAACGACGGCACGACTTCGATCTGGTTCGCGAAATTACACGGCAACAGCGTATCGGCGCGTGTGACGCGTCTGAGTGCTACTGGGACGCGAGCCTTTTCGGCCACGGTCGCCACGACTTCGGCGCCGAGTCCGCACGTGTGGTTGTCTTCATGGACGACGATCAGTCTCGCGGTGTGTTCGGCTGATGCGAGGACCGACCGTTCGTCCCACGGCGAAATCGATCGGAGGTCGAGAATCTCCGTATCGACGCCGGCCTGTTCGAGAGTCACGGCGACCTGGTTGCAGAGCCGCACGGTGTTCCCCCAGGCGACGAGTGTCAGGTCGCGTCCGGAGCGGACTTTTCTCGCCGGCCCGATGGGGACGAATTGTCGTTCGACATCGGCCGACGTTGTTTGTTCCGGGTCGTTCAATAGAGCCTTGGGATAGAAGAACAGCGAGGGTCGCCCCGATTGAAAGGCGGCGTTCAACAGTCCGGCGGCGTCTGTTGCCGTCGAAGGCATGAAGACATCGAGCCCCGGAGTATGTGCGGCCACCGCTTCGTGTGTCTGCGAGTGGTAGGGGCCGAGTCCGGCACGGTATCCACCGCAAGGAATCATCACAATCACGGGCGCCGAAGATTGACCGTTCGATCGCCAGTAGATATTCGCCAACTCGTTCGTCAACTGGTTGTATGCCAGAGGAAGAAAATCCGAAAACTGTAGAAAGGCAACCGGTCGCTTACCGGCCATCGCCTGCCCAATACAGGTCCCCAGTATCGTCGACTCGGATAACGGCGAATTCCGTACACGGTCAGGGAATTCCGTGCTCAGCCCCCGCGTGACACCGAACACGTCGCCCTTCGGATCCTCGATGTCCTCGCCGAAGAGCAAAACATCGGGGTTACTTCGGAGTTGCCGCTGCAACACATCTCGGAGTGCGTCCTTCATGGTCAGCGTTTGCTCGGCGTCCAAACCCCGGCGCTCGCGGGACGGGTGAGTCAGTTCCACTCGAAGCGGTGCCTTGGCCGTCGTTGTCGGAGCCGGTTCCTCGCCGGCAAAAGAGGCCGCTTCTGCCGCGTGCACTTCCGCGATTACCTCGCTTTCGATTTGGTCGAGGGTCGCTGAATCGGTTCCGCCGTCCAGCAGGTGACTCCGAAGATTGGCAATCGGATCTCCCGATGCCGCAGCGCGCGCTATCTCGTCGGCCGGCCGATAAATGGTCTCGTCGTCCGCGTTCGTGTGACTCGCCAAACGTTCGACATCAAATAGCACAATCTGTGGCCTTCGATCTTGGCGGATCGATGACACGACCTCTTCAAGTACTTCGGCGGCCGGCACGACGTGCCGGCCGTCAACGCGATGAATCGGCATACCATAAAACGAGTCGACGTCACCCGACGGCAACGAGAAGAACGTCTTGCCTGCCGTCCGGGTCGATATGGCCCAACGGTTGTTCTGAACCAGGAATAATACCGGCAGCTCGTCGCGGACGGCTTCGGCGCACGCCTCGAGAAACTCGCCTTCCTGAGTCGATCCTTCTCCAAGGGATGCAAGCACCAACGGTCGGCGACCGTCGTTCTTGATCGCTTTGGCAATCCCGACGGCGTGAAGCGTCGAGTTGCCGACCGGGGCCGAGAGCGAGATCAGGTGAAGGGCCTCGTTGCAGATCGAATGGGCCGACATCTGGCGACCGCCGCAGTCGGACTCGGCCTTGCAGAACAGACCGTCGAAGAAACTTCGCGGCGTCGCCCCGCGCGCTACCATCAGCGCCTTGTCGCGGTAGTGACAGGCCAGCCAGTCCTCCGGTCGAAACATCGATGCCAGCAGGGCCGTCCCTTCGTGACCGGCGCCCGAAACGTGAAAGAATGCCTCGCCCCGATTGGTGAGTTCGCGCTCCAATTGGTCGATGTGGCGCGCGGTGAGCATGGACCGGTAAAGGGACAGTCGCTGAGTCAGTTCCATCGTTTGCTCGCCTCGCTCCATGAGGTTCAACTACTACCGGCGGTGTCGATCGCGTCCGAGACCGAGGGGCAGCGACCTGTTGTCTTTGTGCCACCCGTAAAAAGAGGGGTACCCGGCCGCCTCGTTCGTCTCGTCAATCAGCCAAACTCTGCCAGATGCGTCTATCTTCTGTTATCGGAATAACTTGGCCGATGGCCGCGCTGGATGATCGTCAAAATCGACAAACATTTCCAGTCCAGTGTTTCAAGGGTTCGAGATTGGGCCGTTTGTCTTCACAATGGGAGAAATGGGGAATATGAGCCCGCCGCATGGACGGCCGTGCCCGGTTCGGCCGGCTGATGTCCCGGATCAGTGGATGATGGTCTTGGCGGGAAGGCCCGGCTGTTCCTGGACGTAGCGGGGCACGGCGTAGCCGGGCAGGGCGGTGTGCACGGCTTTCATCAACTCGATGCCTCGCTCGATAGGGACATGGAAATGGGCCGCCCCATGAACCGGGTCGAGTTGGTGCAGGTAATAGGGCATCACGCCGAGATTGACCAGATGTCGTGACAATTCGATCAGTGTCTCGGCTCGATCATTGACACCGTGCAGGAGGACGCTCTGGTTGAGGACGACGATTCCCCCGGCGACCATTTGTCGCAAGGCTCGGCCAACCGAAGCGTCCAGTTCGGCCGGATGATTGGCATGGACGACGACGAGCGACTTGAGACGCGTTGATTGCAGCAGCGAGAGCAGTCCGGTGGTGACGCGCTGGGGCACAACGATGGGCAAACGCGTATGAAGACGGAGTCGCCTGAGATGCGGGACGGGTTCGAGTTGTTCGATCAAACGGACCAGCTTTCGCTCGTCCATCGAAAGCGGATCGCCGCCACTCAGGATGACCTCTTCAACGGTCGGATCGTCGGCAATGGTCTGCACGGCCGATTGCCACGCGTCTACGGATCGCGGAGTTTGCTGGTAGGGAAAATGGCGGCGAAAACAGTATCGGCAGTGGACGGCACATGTGGGTGCAGCTACGATCAGCACGCGTGACGCGTATTTCTGGATCAGACCGGGCGTCGGTCCAAGATGCTGCTCGGCTAATGGATCATTCGAGAAACCGGGCACGGGCGACCGTTCGGATTCGATCGGCAGCACCTGTCGGAGAAGGGGATCATGGGGATCGCCCGAGCGCATGCGAGCGATAAACGGACGGGGCACCAGCAGCGGGAACTGCCGGGCGGCAGATTGAGCCGCTTCGTGCAACGATTCGGGCAGATCCAGTAACCGGCACAATTCCAGTGGATCTCGTACCGCGGAGGCAAGAATCTGCTGCCAGGTCTGTTCTGCGTAAGTCGCCGGGACAGACTCGCTGGAAGTGGTTACAATGGGCATGCTGGTAGCCTCAATCATCTACATCCAAGAAAGCGAATCAGGGAAAAGAAGACGTGGCGAGTTACAAAACGAGCGATTTCCGTAAAGGGTTAAAAGTCCAGATCGACGGCGAACCCTATTTGATGGTCGAGATGAACTTTGTCAAGCCGGGGAAGGGTAACGCGCTGTACAAGTGCAAATTGCGCAACCTGGTCCGCAACACAATGCTCGACCGGACGTACAAAGGGGGGGATTCGCTGGAGGCCGCGGATGTCGAGGAGACGGAGGTTGAGTATCTTTATCGCCAGGGCGGCACGTTTGTGTTCATGGACACGTCGAACTACGAACAGTACGAATTACCCTCCGAACAGGTCGGGGACAATTGGCGGTACCTGACCGAGAATCTGAAGTGCTCGCTCGTTCTGTTCGACGGCAATCCGATTTCGATGACCCCGCCGAATCATGTCACGCTGAAGGTCGAGTTCTGTGATCCGGGAGCCAAGGGCGACACGGCTACGAATGTCACGAAACCCGTGAAGGTGCAGACCGGCGCCGAATTTCCGGCTCCCATCTTTATCAATATGGGCGATCTGATCAAAATTGATACGCGTACCGGTGATTATGTCGAGCGCGTCCGGTCGTGAGCTTTCCCGACCTGCGTCAGTTAACACGTTGGAATGGATCGAAGATCGTCCACGAAAGTCATGAGTGGGTCCGGGTAGGAACGAATTCAGACGCCCCATGCGACCTGCCGTCTGTTGAGCCTGTCGTGGCAGGCCGAAACTGATACCTGGGTTCTCTATCCAAGGATTTGCCGAATCGGTCAAGGGACGATGAGTGTCCGCCGTCGGCGGGGTGATTGATGAGCCGGTCAGATGACGATTTCGCTCCTTCGGCTGACTGGAAAATGCTGGCCTGTCGAGCTCGGCTCCTGCAGCAAGTGAGGCAGTTCTTTATCGATCGCTCGTTTCTCGAAGTCGAGACACCGCTGCTGTCGAGCGATACCGTGATTGATCGACACTTGGATCCATTGGCCGTGTTCCCCGTCGATCTCGATCTCGGTGCAAGGGTGGATGAGCCTCTCTGGTTGCAGACCTCGCCCGAGTTCGCCATGAAACGCTTATTGGCAGCGGGGGGGACGGCCCTCTTCCAGGTGACACGGGCCTTTCGCGGCGACGAACAGGGACCGATCCACAATCGGGAATTCACGATCGTCGAATGGTATCGAGTGGGCGACGACCTGACGGCCGGCATGGACTTGCTCGACGATTTCAGCCAGCAACTCTTGCAGCGAGGACCTGCGCGCCGGTTGAGTTACTCGGACGTATTCGCTGACCGGCTTGGCACAGATCCACTCACCAGTTCCCCGGCCGAACTTCAGTCGGTCGCCCGACGTCACGGCCTGACGGGCCCCGTACCGTGGAAGGACGACGATCGAGACGCATGGCTCGACTGGCTGCTGGCCAGTTGCATTCAACCGGAACTCGGTTTCGATCGGCCGGCAATCGTCTTTGATTATCCGGCCAGCCAGGCGGCATTGGCGACGGTCCGAGATGGCGACCCGGCGGTTGCCGAGCGGTTTGAGCTGTATGCCAACGGCATGGAGCTGGCCAATGGTTACCACGAATTGACGGATCCCGTGGTTCTTCGAAGGAGGAACCAGTTGGCAAACGCGCAGCGCCAATCGGATGGTAAGCCTCGGCTACCGGAACAGAGCCGGTTATTGGATGCGATGGACGCAGGGCTTCCCGCATCGGCGGGCGTGGCCTTGGGTTTCGATCGATTGGTCATGGCAGTTACAGGGGCGAAGACCCTATCCGATGTGATGGCCTTTCCAGCCGATCGTGCCTGAGCCGGGACGCGCGGCGAGCCGGTCCGTGGCAGGTCACCTGCGCTTCTTTCGCTGCAGTTGTTGGAACGTGTGATCGTAATCGTTGCGTTCATCGGCCCGGCCATTTTCCTCTTCGACCAGTTCCCAGTCATCGAGGTGGAATTCCGGAAAATAGACATCGCCGTTCAGATCGGCATGTACGACCGTTCGATACATCCGATCGACTTGCTCGATCGCCGCCTGATAGACCTGCCTTCCCCCGATGACAAAGACGTGCGAGTCGCCTGCCGAACGGGTCAAGGCTTCCGCCAAGGACGCGACCACTTCGGCGCCGGGCACGCGATAACCTGTTTGCCGAGTCAGGATCACGGTCGAACGCCCCGGTAACAGCCGGCCGATCGACTCGTGGGTTTTACGCCCCATCACAATGTGATGACCCATCGTCAATTGCTTGAATCGGCGCAGGTCATTCGACAAATGCCAGGGTAGACCGCCGGCCCTTCCGATCAGGCCGTCTTCGGTCATGGCAACAATCATCGAAGTCAGCATACGTGCAGATCCTGGTCGGGTCAGCCCAGCGATGGATTGGCCGCCGATCAGACGGCTACCGGGGCGCGGATGTGAGGATGGGGATCGTAATCACGGAGTGTGAAATCCGCGAATTCAAAATCGAACAGGGACCGTACCTGCGTGTTGATATGCATGGTCGGCAGGGGACGCGGATCACGGGTCAGTTGGCGTCGAGCCTGTTCGATGTGATTTCGGTAGAGATGAGCATCCCCAAACGTGTGGACGAACTCACCCGGTTCCAACCCGGTGACCTGGGCCACCATCAGCGTCAACAACGCGTACGAGGCAATGTTGAAAGGAACACCCAGAAACACGTCGGCACTGCGCTGGTAAAGCTGGCACGAAAGGCGGCCTTGAGCAACGTAGAACTGAAACAGCAAATGGCAAGGGGGCAGGGCCATCCGATCCAGGTCACCCACGTTCCAAGCGCTGACCAGTAATCGGCGCGAGTCGGGATCGACTGCGATCCGGTCGAGCAATTCCTGAATCTGATCGACGGTCCGGCCGTCCGAAGTGTTCCAGCTTCGCCATTGGTGTCCGTAAATCGGTCCCAGGTCGCCATGTTCGTCGGCCCACTCATCCCAAATGGTCACGCCCTGGTCGTGGAGATACGCCGTGTTCGTATCCCCACGCAAAAACCAAAGCAACTCGCCGATAATCGACTTCAAGTGCAGTTTCTTGGTCGTAATCAATGGAAACCCGGCCGCCAGGTCGAACCGCATTTGATAGCCGAACGTGCTGATGGTGCCGGTTCCCGTGCGATCTCCCTTAGGAGATCCACGGTCCAGGATATGCTGCATGAGGTCAAGGTACTGACGCATGGGCTCTTCTCAGCCTGCCACGAGGGGATTCCGCTCGCCGAATCGGCTTCTGTCATTCACGCACATTCTAGCACGATCGCCGTTTGTGCAAATGGCCGGTATTGGCCGGGAGCGGGCGGGAGCGGGCGGGAGCGGCCGGAGCTGAATCGGACTCCCTTTGGCAGGTCGACGGCGCCGACGACGCAGGCCTTGCCGGGCCCGTCCGGTCGTCGTTGCGGACGCGTGCATTGCGATGAACCGAAAGGAGGATAAGTTGCGTACAATAACTCGTCGGTCCGTATTCGTCCGTGACCATGTCTCAGAGCAACAAGCCTCACTGCTGGACGCCAGGAAAATGTCAAACGCTCTCTATGTCGACCGTCTCGTAAATCTGATCGATCCCGAGGGCGATGTGCTGCTAAACATGACGCGTGAGCAGGCTGAGCGAGCCGTCGCTTCGGGGGATCCCGAGAAGATACGAGCCATTGACGGCCAGTTTGCCATCGTCCAGAAACGGGGAAACGTGGTTCGAATGGCCCGTTCGTTGGGCCGGCCGATGAGGTACTTTCTGGCCAAGCAAGCGGCCGGCCCCTGCTTGATCGTGGCCGAGCGAATTGACCAGTTGTATCAGCAACTGCAGGCCGAAGGGTTAGACGATCAGTTTCATCCTTCCTACACGCGGATGGTGCCGGCGCACCATTTGATCGAAATTGCCCTGGTCGGGTGCCCCGATCCCAACCCGGCCTACATCCGGTTTTTCGATCCCGAGCGGAACGCCCTGGGGACCGACCTTTCCGAAATCGGCCGGGCCTATATTGGAAAGTTGGCCGACGAATGTGCGCTCTGGTTGGACCGCCTCGATCCGCGCGAGCCGATTGGTGTGCTCTTTTCCGGTGGTATCGATAGTGGAGCCGTCTTTCTGGTGCTCCAGTCCCTTCTCTTCAAACGAGGTGAATCGCCGGCTCGGCTCAAGGCATTCACCCTGTCCGTCGACGGTCAGGCGGCCGATCTGCAACAGGCGCGCGAGTTCTTGGATCAACTCGATATGTCATTGTTCCTGGAAGTCATCGACGTGCCCGCTACGCGACTGGACGTTCGCTCGGCCGTAAGCGTCATCGAGGACTACAAGCCGCTGGACGTTGAGGCGGCGACCGTGGCGCTGGCGCTCTGCCAGGGCATCCGACGGAGGTACCCGGACTGGAAATACCTGGTCGACGGCGACGGAGGAGACGAAAACTTGAAGGATTATCCGATCGAAGACCACCCGGAATTAACCATTCGCAGTGTGCTCAATAATATGATGCTCTACCAGGAAGGTTGGGGCGTCGAGTCGATCAAGCATTCGTTGACGTACTCGGGCGGGCAGAGCCGCGGCCACGTGCGGACCTTTGCCACGGCTCGTCACTGTGGATTTGACGGGTTCAGCCCTTATACGTTGCCGAACGTCATCGCGGTGGCCGAGGGCATTCCGTTCGTGCAACTGACCGACTGGCAACACGAAAAACTGTACGCGTTGAAAGGCGAAATCGTGCGACGAGGCGTGGAGTCGGTTACCGGCTGGACCATGCCCGTATTTCCCAAACGGCGGTTCCAGCATGGTGCCGTCGATCCGCAGGCGTCCTCCGATCTCTTCTCCGACCAACCGCTGGCGTATCGCCGCATGTTCGCCGAATTGTACCGCTGATAATGGAACCGTTCACGGATCAGGATATCTTGCGGCGACGGCCGGCCAAAAACGCCGTCGATCCGCGGAAGCCGTACGCCTTTCTGGTTGAGCCTGAATGTACGGCATGCGGAGACGTTGAGGAGGTGGCGACCATCTTCCTGACCAATCGGGAGTGCCCTTTCCGATGCCTGATGTGTGATCTGTGGAAGAACACGACCGACACCTCGGTCGGCCCGGGTGCGATTCCCGCTCAAATTGACTTCGCTCTACGGCGTTTACCGACGGCCCGCCATATCAAACTGTACAACAGCGGGAACTTCTTTGATCACCGGGCAATCGATCCGACCGATTACCGAGCGATTGCCGAACGTGTTGCCGGTTTCGACACGGTGATTGTCGAGAATCACCCGAACTTGTGCGGCGACGATTGCCTGCGCTTCCAGGAAATGATCGACGGTCGTCTGGAAATTGCGCTCGGCCTGGAGACCATTCACCCCGAAGCGCTGGCACTATTGAACAAACGCATGACCGTGGACGATTTCGGTCGGGCCGCCGAGTTTCTCAGACGGCACGACATCGATATTCGAGCGTTTGTTCTGCTGCGACCCCCTTTGCTGAGCGAATCAGAAGGTGTCGATTGGGCAATTCGCACACTGCAGTTCGCGTGGAATGCCGGCGCCGGATGTTGCAGTGTCATTCCCGTACGGGCCGGCAACGGAATCATGGAGGAATTGTCGCTGAAAGGCCACTTCGCGCCTCCCTCGATGGCGTCCATTGAGCGGGTCCAAGCGGCAGGTTTGCAGATGGAACGCGGGCGCGTCTTTGTTGACCTTTGGGACTGTCAGCAATTCTATCCGTGCTCTGACTGCGGACCCCGGCGCCAAGCGAGGATGGAACGAATGAACTTGAGGCAGAACGTCGAGCCGTCGATCGGCTGCGATTGCCAGGCGCTCGGACGTGGCAATCGAACGGATTGAAGATAGTGCATGGAAGGACGGATGAAGCGCGTTGGAACAGGGCCGCAGGAAAACGGTCGTCGGAAGAGCGCGGTCGTCGGAAGAGCGCTGTGGCAATGGCGCAAACCGATCCGTGCCAATGCTCACATTGACACGCGTTTCTCTCCCAGGCGTCCGATCGTAGTGACCGCATCGTATCCAACACAGACCGTACACCTTGAGCAGACCGCGCTTGGCCGGACACGCCTGCTGACGTAGAGCGTCAACGAATGTTGTCCAAGTGCGGACCGATCAATGGGTCACGCGTTGATCGGTGACCTGACGGCGTCTTCGAACCGTGGTGCCGGTTCGAGCGGACTCGAGCGACCGTACCGTGACAGCGGTCAATAACGACCGCCGCGGCCGTAGCCGCCGCCTCCTCCTCCTCCACTGCGTCGGTTTTCGCGGGGTCGAGCTTCGTTGACCGTCAACGCTCGGCCCTGCAAATCCGCGCCGTTCATCGCCTCGATCGCTTCGTCGCCACCACTGTCCATTTCGACGAATCCGAAGCCCCGTGATCGGCCGGTGTCGCGATCAGAGATCACGTCTGCCGACGTCACCGTGCCGAATTGGCCGAAGGCTTCGCGCAGGTCATCGGAAGTGGCGGAAAACGGCAGGTTCCCTACATAAAGTCGCTTCTGCATGGTTCTGTCTTTGGCCGCTCGGCCCGTTGAAGGAAGGATGCGAACGGTGATGCCCGCACGCGACTGGCGGAAACCGGACGGAACCGCCTCGGTCAGCTGATGCACTTACCAAAAGGACCTGCGTGAGAATCCAAGGCGCGTAAGAAGTGACTCGAGGTGGGGCGGCTGGCAAACCGTCAGTCAGGATGTAGCAGTTCGATCCTATAACCAGTACGTACGTGGGCGGTCGTCCACCCAATCAACCCGCATTATACCGGTGCACCAACCTCTGAACACCCAGTTTGGGTCCTTTTGAGGGATATTTCCACGCTCGCCGTCCGCCCGGAAGAAACACGGGGACAGGTCCCTACTTCTCCCTAAAGCTTGAGTTGCTCAATCAGCTGCAGGGCTTCGGGAAGTCCGGGGGCCAGCTCCAGTGCCCGATCGGCGGATTGCCGGGCTTCCTTCTTCCGATTGATTTGAGACAAAGCGCGTGCCAATTCCACGTGGATCTCCGGGATCAGCGGTTCGAATTTCAACACTTGTTGAAACGCTTCGACGGCGCCTGCGTGATCGCCTAACGCCTGGCGCGTGGTCGCCATCGCGTTCCAGGCCTCGGCATAATCGGGTTTACGCCGGAGCACATCTTCGAACACCTGGACCGCCTGCTGCAGGTCGCCCAATTCTCGCTGGACCGAACCCCAAAGAAACAACAGCTCGGCCGACTTCCCGTGGCGACTCCGCGCTTCTTGGAGCACCGTACGTGCGAGCGGGTATTGACCGGCGTCCATCAAGAGCCGAGCCAATTCGATCGGATAGCGAGCGTTCTGTGGGTGGTCCGTGATGAGGCGTTGCAATGCTCGAGCGTAACTTTCCGGGTCGCCTGCGGTCAGGTACTGGTGAGCGGATTCGGCCTCCCATGAGGCGTCGGCGCGCAGCATTACAACTTCGGCCAAAATCGGATCCGGCCACTGTGAATTCTCGGAGCGTAGCTGTTTGAGGATTTCAAGTTGAGCGTCAGCCGCTTTGCGCTGATCGAGACGATGGTAGAGTTTCGCCAGCAGTTCATGGACGGCCCGCAGTTGAGGAAGTGCTCGAGCTGCTCCGCGAGCCCACGGAACGGCCTGTTCGTAACGGCCGTCCATTGACAGGACGCGCGCCAAACCGAGTTTGGCGCGAGGATTATCGGGCTCCTGCTTCAGCACAGCTCGAAACGTCGATTCACTTTCCTCCAAATGGCGCACGTCGAACAGTAACTCCGCCAACCTCAACTGCAGGTCGCTGTTCTCCGGTGCCATCGCCGCCGCTCGGCGCACATCCGGGAGACCTCGGGCCACATCCGACTCGGCCAGGATCATGCCCTTCAGGTAGGGCCATCGAAGATCATCTGCGTTCAATTCCGAAGCGGTTTGAAAACAGATGACCGCCGCGTCAAGAAACTGGTGGGCGTAGAGGACCATCGCGTAGTGGCCCCAGGCACCGGCATCGTTCAGATCATCAAGAACTGCCTGGCGCGCCGAGGTGACCGCATCGGCTATCGACAAATCGACATCCTGCAGGGAGACGGTGGGCACATCCCGTGAGACCTGGTCGGAAGGCCAAAACGTATAGGCAAAGGCCGAGATGACCAGGATCATCGGAAGAAGGATCCACACGGCACGACGGCTGAGTCGACCGCGGCTGAGATAACGGCGGAGACCCTTGGGAGGGTCGAATGCGAACCGTGACGCCATGATATTAACGTGCCTCACCGGAACCGTGTTTCAAAGTGACTTGCCGGTCGACGGCGATAGGCGAGAAAGACTCCCGGCTGCCGTCCGGCCAGGACACGTCGATGCGATCGAGTTTCGAAACCGGACCGAATCCAAAATGGGCTCGCGACCAATGCGACGAGCAATAACTGGCGGCCGGTCGGACGGAACGAACCCATTGTTTCCGGCCTGCCCAGACCGTGACTTCTGCCCCCAAGGCATCCCGTCCTCCGGCGCTCGGTTCGACCGCCCGAACGATCAACCAGTGGCCCTTCTTCGGCGCCTCATTCAGGAACAGCTGCAGCCGGCCGGCCGCGTTGATAACCAGGAAATCAACGTCGCCATCGTCGTCGACATCGCCGGCACAAAGCCCGCGGGACACGGCCAGGCTCTGCAGAAAATCATCCGTCGGAGATTGAACGAGTTGGAATCGGCCGTCGGTGTTCAGGTAGATCAGATTGGGCTCGGCAAACGGTCGCCAGAATTCGGAGAGCCCATCGACGTCCGTCAAGGACCGGTAGTCGTTCGTCTGTTTGGGCAAGGTGACTCGTCCATTGACCAGCAGAAGGTCGACATCACCGTCATGTTCGATGTCGCTAAACGCCGTGCCGAAGCCCGTAAAAGGGAAACTCCCCATCCCAAGCCCTTGTGGAACGGCCTGGTCGCTGAACCCACGCTCGGAATCGCCGACAAACATGGCGTTGGTTTCGCCCGCCAGGTGCGTGACAAAAAAATCCTGCCGGCCATCTCCGTCGACGTCCGCTACGGCCACGCCCATATCGGCCTGTGACCGCCCGTAGGCGTCGTAGGCGCTTCCCTGCAGCACGGCCTCATCGCGAAACGTACCATCCTGCTGGTTGACCCATAGGAAATTCGCATTGCCGTCATTGGCCACGAACAGGTCGAGCCAGCCGTCACGATTCACATCAGCCACCGCAACTCCGAGCCCCGATCCGCTGCCGTCGGCAATTCCAGCGGTCGAACTCACCTCCCGAAAACGGACCCGGCCGTCCTTCGTCGACGTCCCGCCTTCGTTGTGGTAGAGCCGATCGGCGGTCGGCCCGAATGAAGAGGGACTGCAATAATCAACGCGGCCATCACGAGAATAACACTTGCGCGACGGGAAGTAATCGACATAGTTGGCTACGTACAGGTCGAGCCAGCCGTCACGATCGTAATCGAAGAAACAAGCCGAGGCGCTCCATCGCACATTGTCGATCCGCGATTCCTCCGTCACGTCCTGGAACGTTCCGTCACGCTGATTGAGAAATAACTTGTCCTGTCCGTAATTACTGACAAAGACATCCGGAAAACCATCGTTGTTGACGTCACCAACCGCCGCGCCCATGCCATATCCGCTGTCATCAAGTCCAGAACCGGATGTCGCTTCCTGGAACGATCCATCCGGTTGCTGCTGAAACAGGCGGTTGGTCGCGGGAGGTCCCTTTGTCTTCTGCCCGTCGTGTGCTTCGTTTCCATTAACCAGGTAGACATCCAGATCACCATCCTGGTCGTAATCGAAGAAAGCGCCTCCGCCCAACATGATTTCCGGAAAAAAGAAAGAACCGGTTCGCCCTGCAATGTGAATCGCATCGAGGCCCCGTTCGACCGAAGCCTCGCGAAACAAATGCCCCGAAAGATCGACGATACCGTCCGGAGCCTTTGTGCCGGTCGAGGTGTCGGCCGCCGATGACGATTTTCCCGGACGGTTGCTTCCCGTGTGCCCGTTTCCGGCCGAAGGGTCGGAATCTCGGCAACCGATCGCAAAGAGCAACAGGAATCCAAGAGCAATGATTGAGTTGAGGTAAACGGCCACGCGTCCGGCCGGGAGCCAACGCGTTCGGCGACGAGGCATCCCAAGCCGCGCGGTGAGCAGCCCTGGTAGCTTCGACAGGCTCAGCATCTCTATTCCCATCAGCATTTCCGCCAAGGTCTATCCTCCAAATGACTGCCGGTCACCGTCCATTGTGTAACGACCGACAGTCTGCCACAACCGCGGCAGTGCCATCAATCCAGGCGCCTGCCCCCGTACCGCTCGGAATTGACGTATAATGACGGCTCGGCTGATCGCTCCACGAACAACGGTCGGCAACGGCCGGCAGGGAGCAAGGCACAACCTGGCCGATCGCTTCGCGGACCCGGACGCCTGCGAAGTGGGACCGCACTTGACTATCCCACCTGAAGAGGATCGACAGATGATTCGTTCCGATTGGATCGCTGCGCTTGTCACTATTTTCCTTCTGCCGGCACCGGCTTCGGCCTCTCCTGGCGGCGAGCCGTCCAGCCCTGATAGAAATTCAACGCTGGAGCGCATGGTCGAGCTGGGTGTTCCAGGCGGGCTGTGTTTGCAGATTGGCCTGAACGCTGAAACCTCCCAGACCAACTCGCCAACAAAACTTGCCGAGGAACTTGTTCAGAGCGGACGGTTCCTGGTCCACGTGACGGACGAGAGCAGTGATCGCGTCAAATCCCTGGAGCGGCGAGGCCAGTCCAAGGGCCTGTACGGACTGTTATCGGTAGAAAGGCGAACCTCGGATCGGGAGTTGCCCTTCAGCGAAAACCTGGTCAACCTGGTGATCCTTCACTCACCTTCGAACGCTCGCTTGTTGGCCGAAATCGAACGGGTCCTTTGCCCGGGCGGCGTGATATTGATCGCGCCAGACCAGGGCTTGAGAGACCAGCTGTTTGCGAACGGGTTTCAAGAGGTTCGGACGTTGCATTGGGACATACCCTGGCTGGCCGCCAGGAAAGGTCCGTCCAAGGATATGGACGAGTGGTCTCATCCTCGTCATGCGGCGGATGGCAACGCAGTCTCCAACGACATGCTAGCGGGCCCGCCTCGACGCATTCGCTGGTTGGCCGGTCCCTGGCAGGAGGTCCCCAACCTGGTCACCGGCGGCGGACGAAACTACTACGGCGGCGTTCTGGCTCGAGATGGATACAACGGTTTGCGGCTATGGCAGCGATCGCTGTCGCCGTCCAAAAGCGGTTTTAGTTTTCGACCGGCGCCGGGAAGTGTTCCGCCGATTGCAGATGACCAGAGGGTCTACGTCTTCTCTGCGGGAACACTGCAGGCTCTCGACGGCCGAACAGGACGGCTCGTCAAACAATACGCGGTGAAGGTCAAACCGAACCAGGTATTAGAGCACGATGGCTTGCTGGTTGTCGTAAGTGCTCAGCAGGTGGATTGCCTGGACGCCACCAGCGCTCGACCCCTTTGGTCGCATCAGGGCTCTCTTCCGCGGCACGTCGTAGCCGGAGATAACCTGGTGGCCCTGGTCGAAGGCGATGCACGAAAGGGCGAGACATGCGAAGTCGCCGTGCTCGATATCCGCACGGGCCAGCCGACCTGGCAACGAGGTGACATTCCGTGGGCGGCCAAGGCCACCCGCTCGGTTTATCACCGAGGGTTGTTGGCATTTGAGGTTTCTTCCATGAACAATGACGGTCCTGGCAACTCGCTCCATCTGCTCTCTGCGCAGGATGGTCGTGACGTTTTGGATCAGGACTTGTTTCCCGGAATGAATCACGTTCGCCAGGTGCGACCGATGTTTGTCAACGACGACTTGTGGTTGTTGCGCGGCGGTGCGGCGGCAAACGGAACGCGAGAGCCGACTCGAGTATCAAAACTGAATATCCAAACGGGCAAATGGGAGGCTACGTACCCGGCTGGACTGGCGCATTGCTTTCCGCCGGTTGCCACTCCCCGTTACGTTCTCTCGGGTGTGATGGAATTCACGGACCTCGTGTCGGGTGTGATGGACGCGAATTGTATTACTAAGGCCGCTTGTGGCCGAGATGCAGGCTGGGTCCCCGCCCATGGCCTGGTCTATGTCACTCCGAAACACTGCGTATGCTGGCCCATGTTGCGTGGATACGCAGCCATGGCTCCGGCCCGCAAGGGTGGCAACCCGGCACGAACGGCCGTGACGGACCTGGAATTTGAGCATCAACAAGTCGCAACGGCACCCGCCAATGATCGGGCGCCGGAAGCAACGGACTGGCCCAGTTACCGGCACGATCCATGGCGAAGCGGAAGCACTAGCGGACAGGGACCGGCGACGCCGGAGATTGCCTGGCAGACTTCGCTGGCCCCGTCGACTCAGGTGACCGGACCGATTCTGGACGATTGGAACGAAGACCCGTTCAGCAAAGGACCGATCACCGCGCCGGTGATGGCCGATGGGCGCGTTGTGGTCGCTCGTCCCCACGCCCATCAGGTGGTCGCCCTGAACGCCGACACGGGGAAAGTCGATTGGCGGTTTACCGCGGCAGGCCGAGTCGACACGGCCCCAACGCTCTACCAGGGGCTCTGCCTGTTCGGTTCGCGTGCCGGGTGGGTCTATTGTCTGAACGCCAGTGATGGTCAGCTCGTCTGGAAACTGCGAGCCGCTCCGCTGGACGAACGAATTGTCACCTACGGGCAAATCGAATCGCCCTGGCCCGTCGCGGGCAGTCCGTTGGTCTTTGACGACGTCGCTTACTTTGCCGCCGGACGCCAGTCCTTCGCTGACGGAGGCATCCTCGTGTTCGCCGTCGATTCAAAAACCGGGAAGCGCATCTGGGTTCAGCGTCTCGACACCATTCCGCAATCGGGATACTACACTTCCAGCGGCTTGGAGTTCGATAACTACGACTTGCTGTTCCGTCAGGATGACGAAGTGGCCATGTCCCGATGGAAATTCGACGCGAGGAGCGGTGCGAAATCGGCTGATTTGTGGAGCGCCTTTGCCCGGATCAATATGGGCCACGGTTCGGCGATGGTCCCGCAAGGTTGCTGGTCGTACGCGCCCCGCAATCAATCGCGGACCAAGACCTACTCGCCGCGACGACCGTTAGTTGTGTTCCGCGATCGCACATTGATCGGCTGTCGCGAAGACAAACGGGCCGTTTATCGTCGCGATTTTGATCTGGAAGGCGGCGAGAAATTCGAAACGAAGTGGATCACCGGCTGGGCTGGGAGTACGGCAAGTCAGAAGGGTGGAGTGGCCTGGCGCAGTCAACGTCTGGCAGAAAAGGCCGCCTGGCGCGTCGATGTGTTCGACGCAAAAACGAATGTCCAGGATATCCACGCCATGGCGCTTGCCGGAGAACGGATATACGTGGTGGGATCCAAGGGAGATCTGCGTGTTCTCTCGACCAGCGATGGGAGTGAGGTGTCCCAAATGAAGGTGCCCCAACCCGCTTGGGACGGCCTGGCTGTTGCCGGCGGAAAACTGTTTCTGACGACGAACGATCAACGAGTCCTTTGCCTGAAATAGGAATCTGGATGAGCCTTCTAACGATGCGACACATGTGTGATGGGCGCCGAGTGCATGGGAGTCTGCCGCGAACAGGAGTGATCCACTTGAGTGTGATCATACTTTTCCTGGGATGTTCGGTTGACGCGGAGCTGAACGCCAGGCAGCCACAGTCGAATGGAGAGCGACGTCCGAATTTCGTAGTGATCGTCAGTGATGACCAGGGGTATGCCGATCTGGGCTGCTTCGGCAGCAGCGAAGTGAAGACACCCCACCTGGATCGACTGGCTCGGGGCGGCGTTAAGCTGACCAACTTCTACGTTACGTGGCCGGCATGCACGCCAAGTCGCGGTAGCTTGCTGAGCGGCCGGTATCCACAGCGGCACGGCGTCTACGACATGATCCGCAATGAAGCGCCGGACTACGGAAAGAAGTACACACCGGCGGAGTATGCCGCAACGTTCGAGCGGATCGGAGGTATGGATACTCGGGAAGTCCTGCTGCCCAAGTTCCTTAAACCGGCCGGTTATGTCAGCGGTATTTTTGGAAAATGGGACCTTGGCGTCCACAAGCGGTTCTTGCCCTTGGCCCGAGGCTTCGACCAGTTCTACGGCTTCTGCAACACGGGGATTGATTACTTTACGCATGAACGATACGGCGTTCCGTCGATGTATCGCAACAATCGGGCCACGCAGGAAGACCGGGGAACGTATTGCACCGACCTTTTCGAGCGTGAAGCGAGCCGCTTCCTGGATCGCAATCATGACCGTCCTTTCTTGCTCTACGTTCCTTTCAATGCGCCGCACAGCGCCTCGAACCTGGACCCGCGCATCCGAAGTGCACCTCAGGGTCCGAAGGCGTATCGCGACCTGTATCCCGATCTGCAGAAACGAGCAGGCTATGATCAACGACAGCGATACGGTAAGCCGGCCGAGGTGGCGAACAAGGCGCTACGACGCCTGGAATATGCCGCCGCCGTGACCCGTATGGATGCCGCCATCGGCCACCTGCTGGATCAATTGGATCATTACGATGTCGCGGACCGGACGTTGGTCATCTTCTTCTCGGACAATGGCGGGGGTGGAGGGAGCGATAATCATCCACTTCGCGGTAGTAAGGGACAGATGTTCGAAGGTGGCATACGTGTTCCCGCCATCGCCCGGTTGCCAGACGTGATTCCGGCCGGGACCACCTCAGATTCTTTCTTGAGTTCACTGGAACTCGTGCCCACGATCCTGTCCCTGGCGAATGCTCCAATTCCCGCAGACCCGGTTCTGGATGGGTTTGATATGCTACCCGTTCTTCAAGGCCGGGTTCCTTCGCCCAGGGATCGCATGTGCTGGCAGCGGCGAGACGACCGGGCCGTTCGGCTGGGCAATTGGAAATGGGTCCAGTCGGCTCGGGGAAATGGCCTTTTCGATCTGTCGAAGGATCTGGCCGAAGAACATGACTTGTCAACTTCGCTGCCCGAAAAACAAGAGGAGCTCAAGGCCGTCTTTGAGAGTTGGCAGAAGACGATGGACGCCGCCGAACCGCGCGGTCCGTTTCGCGATTATTGAGGTTCAAGCCGATCCGATGGGCGTCGAGATCCGGCAATTCCCGCGGGCCAGATATGGGAAGAAACCGCCTCATCTTGCTCACGCGGCCCGTCGACGCGGCGAACCGATCGTCTTGATGGGCGCCTTTTCAAAAGGCCCGTCTATTTGAACGGCGCGTCTATTTGAACGGCGCGTCTATTTGAAAGGGTTATCCGCGGCACCCTTTTCGGCGGGCGCTTTCTTCGCGGGATCCTCTTTGGAGGGCCGTTTTTCGGCGGGGCCATCACCGAACGGGTCTCGCTCCCCGGCGTTACCGGAGAGCGTCCTACCGAGCAGATCGAACAGGGCGCCGACCGACGGTTTTCCGCCGCCCGTTCCAACACCAGGCTGCGGCGGTCCCGGCCCTTCGACTCCTCCGAACGGATTGTCCCCAGGCATGTCACCAAACGGGTTTTCCTCGGCCTTCGGCGTCTCTTCACCGAACGGGTTGCCACCCTTGGCGGGAGCTTTCATTTCGCCGAACGGATTCTCTGCCGCCTTTGGCTTCTTGGCGTCGATTTCAGCGAATGGGTCGGCCGCCTCGTCTCCTGGTGCGGTTGGCGCGGTTTCAGGTTCTTCGAGCATGTCGACCGGCGGCGTGTAGTTAACCAGTTTACCACCGCTCAAGACGCGATCACTGGCGAAAGGATCATTGTTTTGATCGATCTTGATTTCCGGCAGGGGCACGCTCACTTTGGGGGCCGGTCTGTCGGGGTCGAACAAAACTTCCTTTTCGCGCCGTTTCAGTTGTTCGTACCGCACCTGATCGCGTTTCTTCTTGCGGTTGGCGGCCGCCTTTCTGGCTGTGGCCCGTTCCTTCTCGATGGCCAACCGCAGCGGTCCTTGGACCCGTTGAAGGCAAACATTGATGTCGTACGGTCGGTCGGCCCGGTTGACCTCGGTATCGGCGCCGAGTCGAAAGTCGGCGATCGCCGCATCGAGTCCCTTCATTTGTGCCAGTGCGAGGCCTCGAAAATAAAACGGGCGCGGATCAGTTTCTTTGGCCTTGATTGCAGCGCTCAGTGAATCAACGGCCCGTTGATAATTGGCCGAGAAGTAATCGTGAACGCCAATCCCATACAGCTGAACTGCGCTCTTGTCCGCCGCTACGGCCGGCGCAAACATCCAGCCGATCAAGACCAGACTCATCC
>CAYNDU010000027.1:0-20974 GCA_964395615.1 uncultured Pirellulaceae bacterium
AATCCCAATCGCCCGAACGTCAAGATCGCGCTGAATACGTCCACCCAAAAAAAGCCCGTTCCTGTGCACCCCTGCCTCCTTCGCACGCACGGACGGCTCGCCGGCGCCTGGCCCCGGGATTGGGCTCGTCAGGTACCGGCGCGAGCCCGCGTCGGGTTCACTCCCCTCGTAGAGTCCCTCAATTGGCTTCCCATTTTGCCTGGTCTTCCGGCATGAGTTAATGCGGGTTAGCTGAACGGTTAGCGTAGGGACCGCTTGGTTTTCCGTCTGCCCGGACCGCGGAAAGTCTGCGGATTACAGGGAATTGCCAAAGTCTACCGGTTAGGGCGCCGATACGAACGATATCGATTGCGCCACGGTTCCGTGGAGTATCCGCGTGAGGGATGGCATCGGTCGACGGCCGTTTGGGGGGACGGCTGGCAAGGTGGCGGGCGCGTCGTGGATTGGTGACGGCGGCAGCTTGGCACGCGCGGGGCTCAAGGCGGCTCACGCGAAACGTACCTCTAGTTTGGAAAGCGTCCTTCGATGAAACGACTTGACGAGCGTATCGTTGCCATCGTACTGACCCTGATGGTCGTGGCGGCCGGATGCCATCCAACGCAGCCCTTTTATTTGCACGAGGACGGCGATCTGTCGCATTACGTCGACACGGCTACCGCGATTGAGCACCCGGACGTCCAGGAGGCGATGCTGGAAGAGGTGCGTCAGGCCCATGCGCCGCTGACATTAAGCGACGCTGAATTCGAAAACTTCCGCGACGTGAGTCTCGAGGATTGTGTCTCGATTGCGTTGCAAAACAGCAAGATCATCCGCAACCTGAGTTCGTTGACTCAGTTTACCATTGCTGACGGGCTGGTTGGTCGGACGGCAGCGACCGCAACCGTCTACGACCCGGCCATTTTTGAGGCGGATCCCCAGTTTGGTGTCGAGGCGGCCTTGTCGAATTTTGACGCGCAGTTCACGACACAGGTCTTCATGGAGCACACGGATCGGCCACAGAATTTTGGTGGTTTTACGGGGCAGGCCATTTTCAGTAACTTCTTCCGCCAGGACCAGGGCCAGTTCAGCGCGGCATTGACCAAGCAAACGGCGGCCGGCACCACATACGCCGTGCGGAATCAGACGACTTACACGGGCAATAACAACCCGAGTCGCGGAATTCCCAGTGATTGGCTGACGGTATTTGAGGCGGAAGCGCGTCAACCGATCGCTCGTGGAAGAGGGACTCAGGTCAATCGCGTGCCGATCGTCATCGCTCGGATTCGCACCGACATTGCCTTGGCTGATTTTGAGGCGTCGGTTCGCAACATGCTGCTGGACCTCGAAAACACGTATTGGGATTTGAATTTCAACTATCGCTTGCTCGAAACGGCGAAGATTGGTCGTGACAGTGCACTTGGAACGTGGACGACAGCGAATGCGACGCTCGCGGGTGGGAAAGACACCGTGCAGGACGAGGCACGAGCGCGGGAGCAGTATTTCTTCTTCCGATCGCAAATGGAGACTGCCTTACGAGATGTGTTTGCTGCCGAGACACGCCTGCGCTGGCTGATGGGACTTGCTTCGACCGATGGCGAATTGTTGCGGCCGGTGGACCGGCCAACCATGGCGCGTGTGGAGTTCGATTGGCGTGAAATACACTCCGAGTCTTTGGTGCGCAACGCCGAGTTACGGCGCGAACGGTGGTTGATCAAGCAACGCGAGCAGGAATTGATAGCCGCCCGCAACCAGTTGCTTCCCCAGCTCGACATCGTGGCGACGTACCGATGGCTGGGACAAGGCGATCAACTACTCAACGCCTCGCGAAACGGTCGGAATTTCATCAATACGGATCCCAACAATGCGAACCGTCCGCTAGTTCCGGGAGTACCTCTGGGAGCGCCCACACCAGGCTCCACCGCGTTTGACGAACTGACCGAAGGCCGGTTTCAGGAGTTTCGATTGGGGTTGGAGTTCACGCCGCCTCGAATCGGAGCGCGCCGTGAACAGGCGGGCGTTCGATTTGCCCAACTGCAATACGTACGGGAAAAGGCCCGGCTCGAGGATATGGAACTGAACGTGTCGCACTTGCTCACCTCGGCGGTGCAGAACCTGGATTACAACTACCACGTGGCTCAAACACACTTCAATCGCTGGGTAGCGGCTGAAAATGAGGTTGAGGTCAGCAGTGCCTTGTTCGAGGGTGGTGCGGCCACCATCGACCGCGTTCTGGACGCTCATCGGCGTCGCTCCCAGGCTCAAGCGGATTTCTATCGTGCGATCGTGGAATACAACAAGGCGATCGCCAATGTTCATTTCCGCAAAGGGTCGCTGATGGAATACAATAATATCCAGCTGGGTGAAGGTCCTTGGCCGAAGAAAGCCTATTGGGACGCGTTGGGGCACGCTCGCGAACGGGACGCGAGTTACTATTTCGACTATGGCTGGACGCGGCCGCGCGTGATCAGTCGCGGTCCGGTCGATGGGACCGAAGGGCCGGCCATCGGCGAATCGTGGGATGGCGAGGTGATCGAAGAGGTGACCACGCCGGCGACCGCTCCCGGCGAAATGTTGCTCGAGTTGCCCGATGGACCGACAACGTCCGTCGACCCGAGAGCGTCGACCATCCTGGACGCTCCCACAGTCAATTTGGCAGACAATCCGCCGAACGAGCTCGTCCAGCGGATGGACCAGTCAGACTTCGAATGGGGCGAACTGGGTCTGGGCGGGGTGACTCCCGTCTCGCACGAGGCGGCCCAACTTCCCGGAGAGGCGAGACAAGCTCGCGTCACGAGTCAACGCTAGACGCCACCACGGGCCCTACTTCTTGATTGCTTTCAGGGCGATCTTGGCGGCCTTGCGAACGTCTTCGCTCGGATCTCGCGTGGCCTTGCGAACTGCGTCCAGGGCCGGCATCGCAAGCGGGCCGAAATCGGCCAACTCGTTAACAACTTCCAGACGAACGTGCTCTCGCCGATCGCCGAGTCCCTTGACCAGCGCCGGCAGAGCCATCTTCTTCAGATTGTTGTCGCCCGGCGCGATTTTCACTGCTGCCCAAACGCTGGCTAACCGCAAGAACGAATCGTCCTCTTGAGCAAAGTTCTCTTTCAGTTCCGGCAAGGCGACCCTGGCAGCAGGGCCCATTTTCCCCAATGCATAGCAGGCCGCGTATTGGACCTCGGCCTCCGGGTCGGCGAGTTTCTGGACCAGTTTGGCAATGGTCGCGTCGGAAGCCGTGCCGATCGCGCCGAGTGCAAACGCGGCTTCACGCCTCAGACGCGCATTGGCGTCATCGAGGGTCGCGGTGAGCACGGGAACGGCGGCCGCAGCGTCTGACCCAACGATTCGTAAGACCTGGATCGCGTAATACCGGAGTTTTCGCTTTTGTTCCAATGACTGAATAGCCAACGGTACGATTCTCGGTCCGACCGTGGCCAACGAGGCGGCGATTTCCATCAATTGATCGGGATCCTCGATGCCTTCGAGTGCCAGGCGGAGCGCGTCGCCGACGTCGCTATCCGTGAAGGACTCGTCCGAGAGAGCTCGTGCGGCAAGTGTCCGTACATCGGCCCGTTGATCTGACAAGCCAGTGATGACCACTTGAGCCGCTTTTTTCGATGTGGGCGAATCGGCTGAATCGAGCTTCAAGATCGCCCAGGCTGCCGCAACTTTGAGAAACGCATCCGGACGGGACAAGGCCTGAGACAAGGCGTCCAGAGCCAATTCCTTCTGACCGAGCGAACCGAGCGCGAATGCGGCCGCATAACGGACACCGTCGATCGGATCGGTGGAGAGAACTTTGCTGATCTGGGGCGTCAGCCCTTGAGCGGCCGGCCCGATTTGGCCGAGGGCGATCAATGCCTGCATGCGAACTTCAACCTGTTTGCTGTCGAGCAGTTTGGCCAGGTGCGGGACGGCTGCTTCCGCTTTCGGTCCGATCTCGCTGATCACCAGGCAGGCCCAATAGCAGGCCTTTTCGTTTTGCAGAGCTTCACACAATCCGGGAACCGCCTGTTCGCCAAGTTCGGCCAGTGTCAGGAGGGCGCCGGTGGCATCGGCCGGTGAGGCGTTTTGGAGTGCCTCGACCATGATCGGCAAGGTCACGTCTTTCGGCGCATCGATGCGCCGCAAAGCGTCTCGAATGGCGCGGCGCGCCGTCGCATCGTCGTCCGTAACGTGCGCGGCCAGTGACCGGGCGGCTCGGCGAGCGCCCGGACCGATCCGGCCCAGCGCGTGAGCGGCATAAGCGCGTTGCATGCTATCGTCCGCTCCGAGCTTGGCGACAAGAACGTCGATGGCGGGCGCGCCATCCGCCCCAAGTCCGCCGATCGTCAGCAATGCACAGCGGGCCAGATCCTGGTTCTCCGATCGTGCCGCTTCGATCAGCTGTGGCAGTGCGCCTCGAGCTCGAGAGCCGAGCCGTGACAATTTGCGGCACGCGTCGATACGCGTCGCAAGATCCGATGACTTCAATGACTCGGCAAGCTGCTTACTCAGCGGCTGGTCAGGCTTTGATTGCTTCGCCTGTTGGCCGAGGCTGGGGAGGCAGATCATTGTGACCAGCAGACAAGCGGCCGACAATAGGATTCGGTTGTATCGCATCGTTACGTTCCTTTTACAGGTCGATAATCACATGTGGTGGATTCTAGAGAGAAGGAAGTTACCGAACCGACTCCCGGTCGAGTGCCGTTCGCTGAGCGTGCCAACACATGGGTGCCTCAGATGGACGTCTTGATTTCATGCTCCAGCCGTTTGATGAACGCATTGGTCGATGAAAACACTTGTGGCGGCAGCGAGCTGATCTGCCGCTTCAGGATGATCTGCATGTCGGAGAGATTCTTTAGAATCTCGTTGAACTGTTCCATCGTCATCTTGCCGCCGGCCTGTGCGCGCCCCACGAATAATTCGTCGAGCGACGTGCGGTACTTCGTAAATGCGTCCTGCTTCAGGAGCGCCGGCCAATCGACGGAACCGGTGACCGGGTTCAGTTCGGCCGGCGACATCGACTTGGGTGTGGCCTGCTTGGCCAGCCTGAATAGTTGCTCGGATGTGGGACGCGGACCTTTCTCGGCCTCCCGGTAATCCTTGTTGTAACGCCGCATCTCAAAGTACGTCTTGGTCCATTTCAGACGGTTATCCATCTGGGCCGAACTCGCCTCCTGGTAATTGATGGCGGCCTTCGAATTCATAAGATTCGCCATGCCGGCCGAACGTACCACATCGGCGGCTCCCCGTTGAACACCCTCTTCGTAAGTCGAAGCATGGTAACTGTTCCCACCCCAGCCCCACTGGGCGAACAAGCGGGGCCCCGTTCCCACAGCGGAAATCAGCACAACGAGCGATAGCAACTTCTTCATTATTCCCATCTGCTCATCTGTTTTTGCCAGAACGCCCAAATTACAAGTCGGCCCGGGTGTGATTACGCCCCTCTATCGCCGCATTTTACATCTCTTAGGGCCGGGCCCACGTCGACACCGATACGTGGTCTCGTTACCTGCCGATCGTGAGCAACCGGCCACTGTCCCATTGGGCCACTGTCCCATTGGGACACCGTCTCATCTGGCGGACGCGACCCCGTTCCCGGGCCGTGAACCGGCAGGGCCGAACGCGATAACCGGTCGCATCGGGTAACGACTTCCGGAATCGGTTGGCCCTGCCTTACAATACGCGTCAGGAGGATCCAGTACGTGTTCATTAGCTTTGATGGGGTCGATGGAGCGGGTAAATCGACGCAAATTGAGTTGCTTGGCAAGTGGCTGACCGAGCGCGGTGATGAGATCGTGACGTGTCGTGATCCCGGGAGCACCGAGTTGGGTGAGCGACTCCGCGAGCTATTACTCAATCATCATGATTGGGCCATATCGATGCGTGCCGAGATGTTGATCTATATGGCGGCGCGTGCTCAGCTCGTGGATCAAATCATTGAACCGGCTTTAGCTGCGGGGAAATCCGTCATTTGTGATCGATTCCTGCTGGCCAATGTTGTGTACCAGGGGCATGCCGGTGGCCTGGACGTCAACCAGCTGTGGGACGTAGGTCGGATCGCCGTCGGCAACGCTTTCCCGGATCTGACGATTCTGCTGGACATCGATGTTGGCGTGGCCTGCCAACGGCGCACCGGACGGCCGGACCGATTGGAGTCGCGGGGTACGGCCTATCAACAGCGGGTTCGTGACGGGTTCCTTCGCGAAGCGGCTTGCCACCCGGACACGATCATCGTCGTCGATTCCGACCGCGACCCCGATCAGATCCATGGCGATATTCGTCGGGCCCTCGAGCGGCGCCTCATTGTGTAACCACCGGAATCCGTGACCCCAGCCAGCCGGTCGCTTATCGTCCGGCCCACGGGTATGCGTCGACGTGCCTGGTGGGCGCCGAGCGAGACGTTCCGGGGAGTCGACACCGCGAGGCCCGTTCTTTGCGACGGGCGACTGCCTTGCTATGCTGTGAGGCATGTCTTGGCCTTCCCTCGTTGGACACCACCGAATCGTGGACCGTTTCCGGCGCGTCGTGCGCAGCGGACGGTTGGGCAGCGCGTTCCTTTTCGTTGGCCCTGCCGGCGTTGGAAAGAAGACGTTCGCCCTGCAGTTGGCCAAGGCTCTCTTATGCGAGGAAAGCCCACCGAGTGTCTTGGATGCCTGTCGCGAGTGCGGTTCCTGCCAACAAGTTGCCGCGGGTACCCACCCCGATCTTCTGATGATCGCTAAACCAGAGAATCGGAGTTTCATTCCCGTCGAATTGTTTATCGGTGACCGCGAACATCGTATGCGGTCCGGATTGTGCCATGACCTGTCGCTCATGCCCTACCAGGCCGATCGGAAAGTCGCCCTGATTGATGATGCCGATTATCTCAATGCCGAGGGTGCCAACTGCCTGCTCAAGACGCTTGAGGAACCGCCGGCGGACTCGTTGCTGATCCTGATTGGGACCAGCGAGCATCGTCAATTGCCAACCATCCGCTCGCGGTGCCAGGTTGTTCGCTTTGGCCGGCTGGCGGACGAGGAGGTCGATTTGATCCTGAAAGCACAGACGGAGCTTGCCGAGACGAGTGATCGAGCACGAGCCGTTGCCCGATCGGGCGGGAGCGTGAGCCGCGCATTGCAAATGGCGGATCCCGAGACGATTGCCGCTTGCGAGGCCCTGATCGGACCGTTGGCGCAGAGCGACTTTGACTCGCTGGCCCTGATCAAGGCCACGACCCAGTCGGTGGACGCAGCAGGCAAAGACGCCCCGGCTCGGAGGGCTCGACTTCGTACCCTCGTGCTTGCGGCTGTGGAGTTCTACCGACGGCGTTTGACCGAGCGGGTTGGACAGAATGACCCCACGGATCCGGCCGTGGAATTGCTGGTCGAGTGCATTGAACGATGCCTGCTTGCTTCCGCCCAGATCGACAGCAACGCGAACCTGTCGTCACTGATCGCCGCCTGGATCGATGACCTGTCCCAACGAAGTCTCGGGCTTTCCTGAAATGTGGTTCGTTGGCGTGTTTCGCGCCAAGTGTCCAGACGAACAGGTAACGGCGAAAAAAAACACGCCGCCTGGGATCATTCGGAGTCGATCCTGCGATATTTGCCCCGGACGGCAGCCACCCGTCGGGCGAGTCCCCCTGAACGAACGCTCGGACCACATGCCTTGCCCCCTCCGACGGGTCGTTTCATGTCGACCGGGTGGGCGCTAATGCGAAAGATCGCTCCTTTAAGGCCCGCAATAGGGGAGCCATGACGCAACTGCGTGCCGACGGCACGCGGCTTCCTCAGAAAGGACGTTGAGAGGTTCCGTCGGGTGCCGGTATGGGGCCCTCAATGGCACCCTGATAGGAACGGTTTACCGTATTCGCTTCAACGGCCCCCGGCGGCAACGGCCGGGGCGTCAAATCTTGTCAGAACAACAAAAAAAAGCTTGACAATAGGTTGCATCGGTGAATAATCACGTGTTTTACGAGCGCTCGCCAACTCCCAAGTTGTCGTTCGTTTCACGGCCCATTTACCGGCCCGATCCGCCGCGGCGGAATGCACCTGTGGAGCCCCCACAAGCGTGGTCAAATGGCTACTGCCGGAGAGTCGACTCCCACCGAGCTGTGTGTGTTCCCGCGAAATCGGCGTGCTGGCTTCTATTTTCCCGTTAAACATGAGGACTGAGGATCATGGAAAAAGTGAATAACGTCTTTGAGGCAATCCTCAAGTACGGCCACGATGAGGACTTCGCACCGAGTGTGGAGTCCGGAGAGTTTCATCCGACCGACGCCCCGGCTGGTTCGCAGGCGAAGATTGACGAGTTGCGACGGCGAGTCGAAATGGGTCTTCCGCTCTGGCACCTTTCGGACCGTGGCGATTACTCTGGGCTGACCGGCGCCGTACGCCCGCGCGACTGAATGGTCGAGCACGGTTGCGATGCTGGGTCTGGCCCGTGCGCGCCGAGTCTGCCGATAGTGGCAGACGTTGCCACGGACGATGTTGCCAGGGGCATCGTTGCCAGGCACATTGTTGCCAGGGGCATTGGGGGTTGCCACGGACATTGAGGCGCCGCAGGCAACGTTGTCTTCCCGCCGTGGATGCGTGATTTCGAGCTTCCGGTTGCCGGCGAGCCGACGGTAGGGTCACGTATTCAGTTACAGGCGAGCGGCCTGTAACTGCTTGGGTCGTCGCACGTTCATTTCTTCTTCAAATCGGCGTCTTCGGCGAGCAACCTACCGTGCCGCTTCTTGATCGCCTCGAGTTCCGATTGTAACGCATCGAGACGGCTTTTCTTTTCGGCCGTCACTTTGTCGGCCTGGCTTTTTGCCGGCGACAGTTTCGCGGGCAAGCTCTTTGCGTCGGCGGCAGCTTTGGTCGCGGCCTGACGGGCTGCCGGCAGCGACTTGGCGGTGGAATCCAGAGCCTGGTTCAGCTGTTCGAGCTTTTTCTTGGCCTGATCGACGGCCTGAGTCGCCAATGTGATTCTCTGTTTCGACGCGGCCGGGTCCGCGTCTTTTTGGAGAGGTGCCTTTTGCGCTTTTTGGAGTTCGGCTTGCGCTAAACGGACCACGTTTTGGGCCTCGGCGACTTGCGACTTCAACGTGGCTAGCTTCTGCGTGCGTTGCTTGACGTTGGTGGCCGCCTGTTGAGTTCGCTTTTGAGCGGCAGCCAAGGCCGCTGCGTTCTTGTCGGCCACCGCCTGAGCCGATTTTTTGGCCGCTTCCCAGGCGAGCAACTGTTGCTTGTGTTGAGCCTGAGAGTCTTGCAGTTGTTTGGCGACGTCGGCGAGTCGCATGGTAACGGTGGGGGGATTTGCCGGAAGGCTAGATACTTGTTTTCCATCACCGATCGTCCAGACTCGCACGGCGCCTGTCCAGTCACCGGCGATCGCTCGCTTGCCATCGGTCGTCACTACGGCGTGGAGCGCCGGTTCGGAGAAAGCGGGAAACGTTTTCAGCAGCTTTCCGTTACCGTCCCAGAGCTTCGCTGTCCGGTCTCGACCGGACGTGATCAAACGTCCGTCTTGAGTGTAGGTGACCGAGTTCACACCGCCTCCGTGAGCGTTCCAACGCTTGATCTGTTTGCCATCGTTCATTTCCCAGAGTCGTACGGTGCCGTCGAGCGAGGCACTGGCCAGCACGTTGGAATCCGGACGCCAGGCGACGCCGGTCACTGCGCCGGTATGCCCGCGCAAATTCAAATACTCGCGTGCCGTGTCGGCTTCCCAGACGAAGAGTCCATTGGATCGGTCGGAAGTTGCCAGCAGGACGCCATCGGGGCTGAATCGAACGGCAAGGACCCAGTCCGTATGTTTGCGAATCTCATGCTGCAGTTCACCGGTCGCGGTTAGGAAGAGCCGAACAATTCGTTGCGGTCCGCCGAGCGCGATTTGCTGGTGATCGTTGGAGAGATCGGAGGCCAGCACGACGTCCAACTCATCACCGACGGTCTGGAGACGCCGGCCCGTTTTGACGTCATAAAGGGCCGCCAGGCCGAGTGAGGCGCCTCGGCCACCTCCAGCCAGGAGTAATGCACCGTCACGTGAGAATTGCAAGCAATAAGGGATCCCCTCCGGGAAAGGCAATATGCCAAGCAACTCGGCCGAGTCGGTCTGATAGAGGGCAATTTGTTTTTGACCGGCGACTGCCGCCAACGGCGCCCACGGGCTGGCAGCAAGAGCTGAAATCGCGGCGGGTCGCGTCGTATAGACGACTGGTTCCGTGGTGAGCGGTCCCGGCATGGGCGGTGGGCCTTCCGGCTTTCCAGATGTCACGGCGACCGCCAGGTCGAGAGTTTTCTTCTTGGCCCCTGCCTTCGAGCCGGAGTTTTCCAGTAATCCACCATCGATCCAGGCGCGCAGCACGTCCAGTTTTTCCTTGGGGAGTGGATCCTGGTTCGGCGGCATGTAGGGTTCTTCTTCATGCGACACAAGGGACCACAGTCGAGAGCTGTCAAGGTCTCCCTCGAAGACGACCTCTCCGCTACTTCCACCCTCCATCAGGCGGCCAAAGCTATCCAACGCCAGTCCGCCTTTCGACTGGTTTTGATTGTGGCAGGTAAAACAATGCTCCCGCAAAATCGGCCGTACATTTTCGTCGTACGTTACCTTAGGCTTTTTTGCGTCCGTCTTATCATCCGCCCGGCCCGATCCGGCGTGAACCGTCGTGAGGCTGACGACAACGGCGATCAGAGATAAACAACGGGTCTTCATAATGATCACTCGTCGGGTGCTAAGGAGACGTACCTCCAGGAGGCACGCCGCAGATCAATGGTTAAACACGAACTCACGCGAATTCAACACGGCCCAAAAGACATCTTCAAGACCCGCTTGCGGGTTGCTGGACTGTTTGACCAATTCGTCGAGTCGAGCTTGTTCGTCGGGTGTTGGGAGTCGCGTCAACGTACGGACATATATCGACTGTATCACCTGGTCGGGCGTCTTTCCTTCGGCCAGCAATCGTTTGACTAAGCCACCCTGCGAGATTTTTCCCTGGATGGTTGAGCCGTTAAGCATATGCAGGGCTTGTGAAAGGCTCGGGTCCGTACTGACTTCGGCCGCCGAGACGGTCGCTCTCGCCGCTCGGCCGAAGGTCGTCAGGAAATAGCTTGAGGTTCGTCCGTCCGCAATTTGCACTGCGTGGGCCCCGACCGGCAAGCCCCTGAACTTGTCCTTGGTTTCGGTGACCTGCGAGATGCAATCGAGCAAGAGTTCGGCGCGGATTCGTCGAGGCGTGGCGTGGGCAAAATTGCGTTCGTCCTGTTGGTTGGTCGCGTTGCGTATGATACTTCGCTGGTAGGCCTCCGAGTTGCAAATATCCCGCACCAAACTCTTGAAATCGAACTTGTATTCGACCAGCCGCTTTCCCAGTTCCTTGAGCAATTCGGGGTTGCTCGCCGGATTACTAACACGAATGTCATCCACCGGATCGACAATTCCCATCCCAAAGAAATGGTCCCAAATGCGGTTGGCGACACTCGGCGCGAAGAACGGGTTTTCGGGCGATGTTAACCACTCGGCCAGTGCGGCTCGACGGTCCATTCCCTTCAGTTCAGGTATGTCGCCAGCCAGGAACTTCGGCTTCATGACCTGGTTGTTGACCGGGTTCTTGACCTCGCCACTGCGCCGATTGAAGACAATCGTCTCGCGATAGTCCTCACCCTGTTTGCGTCCGATCTGACTGAAAAAGGCCGCGAAGCTGTAATAGTCGTCCATCGTCCAGCGGTCGAACGGGTGGTTATGACACTGGGCGCATTGGGTTCGAATTCCCATGAAAACCTGTGCTACGTTTTCCGCCGTCTTGAGCGTGTCGCGTTCGATCTGGTAGAAGTTTGTCGCGGGGCTCTTGAACGTCCCACCGGAGGCACCGAGCAGTTCTCGTACAATGGCGTCCAGCGGTTCGCCGCGCGCGATCTTGTTGGTCAGCCAATTGTTATAAAGAAACATGGACTTGTAACTGACCTGGTTACTCGACTTGATCATCAACAATTCGGCCCATTTCATCGCCCAGATTTCGGCGAACTCCTTGCGTTCGAGCAACTGATCGATGATCGTCTCTCGCTTGGCACCATTCGTATCGGAAACGAATGCCTGATAGTCCTCCTCCGTCGGCATCGTGCCCGTAATGTCGACGGTTACTCGTCTGAGGAACTCTTCGTCCGAACAGAGATCGCTCGGAGTGATCCTCAGCCGGTGCAATTTGGCACCAATGAGTTGGTCGATGTAATTGCCTGTGACGGCGACGGGCGAATACTTGAGATTCGTCGGCAACGTGAGTACCTGGCTGCCGACGGTCTTCGTGTCGAACCGGGCCATGACGAAGGCTTCGCCTCGCGCCGCCGCCGTCGCGAGTCCGTCGGGGGATATTTTGGCACAGTTTCCGTTGTTCGAACTGAACACGGACAGATCGGTAACATCGCGGTCGGTGCCGTCGCTATAGACGGCGCGAGCCACGAAATTCTGCGTGGTCCCCTCGCCCTCGATGACCGCTGCAGGAGGAAATAACTGGAGTTCGGTGACTTTTGGAGGCTCCTTGGTGTCGGCCGGTGCTCCGGCTCGCAACCACTCCAGCATGGCCTGGCTGTACTGGCTATCCTTGGCGAACAGTTTTCCACCTGTGTGCGGGACGGCACCAATGGATTTTTCGATCAGCAGGCTGTCTTCAGGGATCGCCAGGTTAATCCGTCGCGGTCCCATTTCTCGCGTGATGCGAAAGTAGTCCCCCTTGGGATCGAAACCGAACAAGGAAAGGCGGAATCCATCCTTTCCTCTGGCCGACCCGTGGCAGCTGCCCAAATTGCAGCCCGCTCGCAGGAAGACGGGCATCACGTCGAGCTGAAAACTAACCGGCCGATTGGCGGTGGCGTTCTTCACCTCAACCGTTGCCTCGGATTGAAGCCCCTCGTACGCCGCCGTCAGTACTGTCTTTCCGTCGGCAAGTGGCCGTAGCAGCGACGACTCGCGTTTCGCAAGCTTCGGATCCTGCAGTGTGACTTTTGCCGACTTCGTCACGTCGACGGTGACTCCGTCGGATCGTTCGGCGATGACGACGTAGCGTTGAAAATCGCGTTGGTTCGTCAGGTGGATGTCCGGTGGATAGACCGTTAGTGACGTAATTCCTGAATCGGCCGACGCGGTGACCCCCAAGGTCAGGAGAATCGCCAAGGCGAACGAATTGACTGCAAAACGGTAAAGCCCATTCACGGTAGCCTCCCGGATGAACGAATGCGATTGGTTGGATGGTATGGTCTGGTGGTCCATGCTGGATTCGGTCGGTTGTGGTCTGTGCGAAACGAGATCACTGTTTCTCGGCGCCGTCAGTCTTCTTTTGCAGACGCAGTTGCTCCAGTCGACTGAGTCGCCGTTTGACTTCTTTCTTAGGGGCCGGCTTGGCCGTCGGTTTGGCCGCCGGCTTGGCGGCCGGCTTGGCCGGTAGCGGCTTGTCGATGCGAAGCTCACCGCGTCCCAATGTCTGAACCACGGGCTCGCCGTCAACCGCCACGGTGGCGCGACAAACGAGCGTCTGGAACTTGCCGGGCCGGGCTGTCGGCTCGATCTTGATCGGGAAGATCAGTTCCTTCGTGTCCTTTTTCAGTACTTGCGGATTGGCTTCGGTACTGGTCTTGGCCGGCAAGCCGAGCAGTTCAACCTTGCAGTCGCCCTCGAACTCCTTCTTGACCTCCACACGCACAACAACGTCCGTTGGTTGGCCGAGTTCTCCGGCCGACTTGTCAAACGTGAAATTGAAGAACGTGTCCGAGACGTTGAGTTTTGCCATTTGCGAGGCGACCTCGAGGTTCCCCTTGCCCGTATTGGCACGCGCTAGAACGATGATCGGCCATTCGCCGATGGCCGCGCTACCGTTGGCGGTCAGCGGAATCGTTGCCTCGGTCTTGTCGGCCGGGATGGAGATCGACCGTGACGAGCCGATTCCGGGCGGGTTATAGAGCAGGAAGACCGGAATGGCGGCCTTGAATCCCTCTTTTCGCGTCGCGACGACTTTCAGCTGCATCGATCCGTTGCGCGCGATGGGTGCCTTCGGTTGTATGATGTTGATCGAGTAGGGGGACTCGTCGGTTACGGCGAGGGCAAGGCGATGAGCGTCATGGCCCCACACATCCCGGTTGTTCTGACCTCGTACCAGCATCGTTCGTTGCTTCAAATGGCCAACCACGGCTGTTTTTGAGTCGGTCGGTTGCGCCCGAAGATCGGCCAGCACTCCGGCCAGAGGCGCGTCGTTCGAAGCGGAAAACAACATTGGGATCGTGCTTCGGTTGGCCGGCATTACGACGTCGTCCACCGTCAACCCGTCCGGTACGCCATCGACCGACAGCTTGAGCTCACCGCCGAAATTGGCCCTTGCCGCGTTCACCATGACGGCGATTCGATTGTTACGTGGAACGCTGACGGTCACGGGCACATACTGAATTCGCTCGGGCAGACTCAAAGACAACGTCGGTTTCGGAGCGGATATCTCGACTCGATAGACGTAATCCGGGCCCCCTTCGCCCAACTGGTCCTGAATGCGAACGACGTATTCGTCGTCCGCCGGCGCGCGGAATTTCAAGTAGCTGTCGGGCCCACCGCTGTCATCATTGTTTCCCACACCCGCCCCATTCGAACGGACGACGCTGAGGACCGCGTCAAGTGGCGACCGAAGCGTCTTCCTCGCGAAGACTCGAATATCGTACGTCTGGTTCTTCTTGGCCGAAAAACGGAAATGGTCGATGTCGCCCGGCTTGTCGATCACCCCGCTTAACGCCACAGGTACTGTCACCGCCGGCGCCTTTTCCCTCGCGTCGTTTGGCTCAGCTTCCAAGGCCGAAGGAAGATCTGTGATCCGAACTCGGTTGGGCGAGGGCGCGATGCCAAGCGAATCGCGTGCGAACAGATCGAACTCTGACGACTCGTCCGTGGGAATGGTCACCGAAGCTGTCAACTCTCCGAGTACGTCTCCTCTCCAACGAAAGTCGACGTTTTGACCCGGTTGAGCACCGGTAGGCAATACGCCCGTCGGTCGCGGAAATGACCCGATGTGGACGCGATACTTGCAATTGCCGCTCCCGCCATAGGCACTCTCTCGCACCTGCACAATGAATGGGCCATCGGTCGGCGCGATGATCTGGCAGAGACAATCCTGCTGAAGCAGTGGGGCGTCGTCCGATCGCGCCAATTCGAATCGTTGCGTGTTGAGGATCGCCGCGAAAGGATCAAAAAACGTGGTGTTGCCCAGACGCACGCCTTCCAGCTCGACCGTGATTCGATCACCCTTCTTGGCATTGACGGAAAAATAGTCGACGTCTTCGTTCTGAATCACACCCGACACCGTCGTGTTGAGCTCGATCAGTTGAGGCTGAGCGAAATCGTTGTTGGGTTCTTTCTCGGCCGTTTCCTTCAAGGCTCCGATGCTGAACAAACGCAGGTTGCTGAGTCCCGTTGCCGTGCGCAAACGTATGGCGTGAAGACCTAACGAACAATCCGGAGCAACCGACACCTTGGCCTCAACCCGATTGTCGGCGGTCGCCTTGACCTCAATCAGTTTTACGCCCGGCCGATACAAGAGCACCGATTTGGCATCAGCCAACCGAGCGCCGGAGAGCACCAACGTGGCTTCCGTCCCTCGCTGGATTCCAAACGGTTGCAGAGCAGAAACGCTGGGATCGGCACCCTCGGCCGAGGGCCACGCGATGCACAGCGTGAACAGTACGGCACAAAGTACGCGTGCGGACCGAACATTAAGTGGATGAGCCATGTAAGGTTCCTTCGTAGGTCGCTGCGACAATGCCACCGCAACGGAATGTGGAAGATGCTTGCTCGTATTCAGCCCTTGAACGTACAGGAGAGCCGTCTCCATGGGAGTGCCTTTAGGCCGAGCACCCCTTGCCGGACGGCGGGATCAGGTCAACAAACCGCGGATGACCTTGCCTCCTTTGACGATTTCGATCGGTCGGTCGCCCGGTGCCATCAACTCGGAATCGGCAACGATTCCCAACTGGTTGTAAACGGTGGTTGCCAGGTCGGCCGGCGAAACCGGATCGATGTCCGGTTCCGATGCGGTCGCGTTCGAGGCCCCGTAGATCATGCCTCCCTGAACGCCGCCACCTGCCAACAAAACACTGAATACCTTGGGCCAGTGATCGCGACCGGCGTTCTTGTTGATCTTCGGAGTTCGGCCGAATTCGCTGGAGACCATGATTAAGGTTCGATCCAGCAGACCGCGTTGGTCCAGATCCTTAATCAACATACTCAAGGCCTGATCGAATGCCGGCATCAACCGTTTCATTCCCGGTGTGACCTGGTTGTGCATGTCCCAGCCGCCGTAGGTCAGCGTTGCCATACGTACGCCGGCCTCGACCAGCCGGCGCGCCATGAGCAGACGCTGCCCAGCCTGGTTCCGACCGTACTGGTCACGGAGCTTGGGGTCTTCCTTGTCGAGATCGAACGCCTCGCGGGCCGCCGGGGCGCTGACCAGACTGTAGGCCCGCTCGTAAAACGTGCTCATCGCCTTCACGTTGTCCGACTTGTCCTTGGCTACGAAGTACCCGTTGACCGCCTCCAACGCCGACTGCCGCTTAGCAAAACGTTTGTCGTCCACGCCGCCCGGTAGATTAAGATCACGTACCTTGAAACCGCCCGACGCCGGATCAGCTCCCAAACTGAACGGTGCAAACGAACTGCTCAAATATCCGCTACCGGCGAACTCGTTCGGTTGATTCGGCATGCAGACGTACGGCGGTAAGTTTTTGCGAGGTCCGTATTCATGACTGATCACGCTTCCCATGGAAGGGTATTTCAGGGCCGGGCTTGGCTTGTACCCGGTAAACATGTTGTGCGTGCCCCGTTCGTGCGCCGCCTCGCCGTGCGTCATCGAACGAATGATCGCGTACTTGTCGGCTACCTGGGCCAGTTTCGGCAAGGTCTGACTGATGACCTCGCCCGTGTTGGTCTTCACGCTGCCCATTTCGCCGCGGTACTCGATCGGAGAATACGGCTTGGGATCGAAAGACTCCTGGTGAGCCATCCCGCCAGGCAAGAAAATGTGAATCACACTGTCAGCTTTCGACTCAATGAAATCGTAACGCTTCTGGTCCGCCGACGCCTTGCGCAAGGCGAGGAAGTCCGAAAGGGTCAGGCCGAGCCCGCTGATCATTCCCACCGTCAAGAAGCTCCTGCGGCTCAACTCGTTTCCATTACAATTGCGCGTCATAACAACGGATTCCCTCTACGGTTTGTAGCCAACACAAGCGGATCGGCCCGCGCACAAAAAAGCGGCGCATCGGATCGCTCGCACCAACGTAACGATCAACTCGTGCAAAAGTAGAAAAATGCCAAGCGCACCCGGCATCTAGTTGTTTGGCAGGCAGAGCATCGGCAGGCACTTTATGGGTGGAAGGCCAGCCTATTGTGTAGCTTCCGTCGACTCCGAAAACACGCCCTTGAACATAACGGGGGGCCCGTCATTTGTCAAACATTTCTAGTGCCGTGAACGCGCGCCGCAAGTGCCGGACTGCCGACCGGGTCGGACTTTACCGGATCGTGCGACCGGCGGCGGGGGAGGGAGAGCCCTAAAAGGTGTGGCGAACCGTTTCGATCGGTTGCCCTGACGAGAGGCCGTGACGCCTCGGACGGCGACCGGCCCATCGTGGCCCAAAGCCGGCCAAAGAGGGGCCAAGGAGGGGCCAAGGAGGGGCCAAGGAGGGTCGACGAACGCCCAAAGAGGGGCCACGAAAATCCCGCTCATTGGTGCTTTGCCTGGATTGCTGAGTGGGGCCCCTGAGATGGGCCGCCGGATTGGGCCGCCGGATTGGGCCGCCGGGTCGGGCCGCTCATCGGCGCCGGACCCCGTGAGAACCCGTTTTCACGAAACGGCAACTGCCGGAACTTCCAAATCGTGCGGTTCGAGCTCCTCGCGCAAAACAAGCAAATCGCGAGGGGCCTCAATACCCAGCCGAACCTTGTCGCCCGACACGCGCACGACCGTGACGACAATCGAATTGCCTAACCGAATTCGCTCACTTTCCCTCCGCGACAATACGAGCATTCTTCCAACCTCCGTGTTATAGTGATCAAATATGTACTAGTGCAATTATGTACATGCCCCTGTCGCTTGTCAAGAGCCGGCCGTTGAAGAAGACCGTCGGACCGCTCGCCCGGTTTCTCCGCAATCAGCTCTCAACGCGCCCCGGCCGTGCTTCGATCGTGGGCGCCCTGCGTTCGGCTCGAAGACTCCTATCCGACGGCGATCGCTAGGCCGGCTGTAACGCCAGCTCGGGAGCCTGAGCCAAACGGCTTCGACTCATGCGCTGACCCGTTGCGCTGTAGAACAGGACAGAATTGCTGTCCGTCTCCCAAATGGCCGTCAGCTTCACGGCTCGCGGACCATGAAGACAAAAATAGATTCCGCAAGGGCGTCCCCCGCGGACTAAGATGCGCTGCGTCATGGCAAACGCGTTGATTTCCAATTCGTTGTGGTGACAAAGAGTTTGATGGACATAGAATTTCAGGTCATCCAGACTGTTGATTCGTGGGGAATCATCCAACATGGCTGGTGGTGGCTCCTAATGAAGATGGCAAGACAGAATAAACGCCGGAAATAGGAGGGCCGGCGAATGTGGGGAATATGTCGGCAGAAAGTACTATCGGCAAGATAGACAAAATGTTTTACCGCGAAACGAAACAAGTGGGCGAATTTGGAAGCATTGCGCCTGCCTGTGCCGCTTCGTTCATGCAGCGAAGAAGTGCCGCTCAACCGGTCTGCAACGGCGGACGGCCTTACGGCGGCCGGTTGTGGCGCGGCTAGCGAGACGCCGCCGCCGGTGGCAGGACCTCGCATTTGGCAGCCGCGTACCGACGGTACGACTCCGCGATCCGGGCGACGTCGGCAGTCCCTCGGTGAAGAATCACTCGATAGTGCAGAGCAAAGGAATCTCCGGGCGCGAGTTCAAGGCGGCCCGGTTGACCCTTGGCCCCCGTAAAATGATGAAGGCCGAACGGGTTGGCGGCAAACAGGCCATAGGTGCGCACGTGCCAATACGTGGGGAATCGGAAACTGGCCGGATGATTCAGGATGGCAATGCCGACGATCTGTCCGTCGACTGGACCGGAGTAATCGACCCACGCGGCCCGTTTTCCCCAGGCTTCTTTGTTGACGAGCCCTTCGCTATTGATGATGGTCCCACCGCCGTCGCGTTCGGTACGCATCGAGCCGGCGACTCGGATGCCAAAGCTCCCTTCTTTCGTGTCGCCGAAGAAAACCGGGCGTTCACCGGCGCTGACGGTCACGTCAAAATCGATCAACGACTGGTCGCCTTGGACGGAGAAGCGGTAGCGACGCGTGTCGCGACAGAAGACGGTATCTCCCGAGGGAGCGACCCAGTCATTATGCGTCACCAGTTCGCCCTGAGGCCCCGATTGAATCTTCAAGTACCCGCGGTGGACAATCGTGCCGTGCCCTTCGGTTTCGGCCCAAAAGGAAACACCATTCACGTCGCCGTGATCGAACCACAACGAACGATGATGGATGTGATCTTCCTTCTCGAATTCGCCGGCTGGTTGCATGGGATAACCACGGGTCATTTCGCTGCCGGTGGGACCGATCAGCGGCCACAGAATGGGCTTGGCACCCGATCGCTCGTAGAATCGCGTCAGCAACTTCCCATTCAGGTTGACCGTCACGCCGTGGTCGTTACGTACCAGTTTGAACTCCGCGGCGATCGCTGATGCGCTGATTGTGCTGAGGAGCACCGCGCTACTCGTCAGGAGACTCAATCGTGAACGTAATAGTGATCGCAACATATCGGACCCTCTTTTTCACATGGCCAGCAATACCCGGTTGTCGGCCGTGATTCTACCATGCCGGGCAAAGTGTCAATAGTATCGACGACGGTGTCGGGAGTATCGACGAGGGTGCCAACAGGATGGGCGGGCGTGCCAACAGGATTGATGGAAACTTCAACAGCACCGTCGACAGCAGACCCATGTCCGGCCCGAATCGGCTGTTTTGAGTCGCGCGAGGGAAGTGCGGCCGGTCGATCGATGGGACTCTTATTTGAGCCCGACGTACTCGCTGAACGGGATCGATCGAAACGTGGCCAGGTAGGAGGATGCCCGGTCGACCGATTTGCGATCAGTCTGCGAGAGACGCCAGGTGATCAGGTGCCGGCTGCGAGCCGAGTCACGTACTTCGTGAAGGCCCTGGCGACGGATCAGCGAGCGTTCAACCCATTCGGGAATCAGCTTTCGAGCGGCCAGTTCTCCGTTCAACCGGATGCGGGCAAAAGGAGGCGGGTTGCCGGGGCGCATGGCATTGAGCCGCGCGTACCAATTGGCGAATTCCTGATAGCGGCGGGCTGCGTCTTCATCTTTCGCGTCGATGCCCTTGCTGCGATACGAGAGCCGGTCATTGGCGAGGACGATTTCGTGGTCGTTGACGGTGTCGAGTTTCATGTGGTCGGCCAGTAAATATTCGCGGTCGGCGCCTTCATCCTGGAGCTTGGCCTGCATTTCCGCCATGACGGAAAGAATGGACGTCTTCGACAATTGGGTCTTCACTCGTCGGCGAGTGTCCATCAACACAAGTCGATCACGAGCGTGGTCAAAGACCGTGATCTCCTCGACGCCCGACCGAAGGAAGTCGAATACGACATCACCCTGAAAGATCGTCAATGTCTCGACAACGGGCGCCTTTTCATCGTCCCCGACAAATACGTCGGTTTCGACCCGGAAATCGCCCGCCCGAGCGGCAAATGGCATGCTGGCGACGGTGAGAAACAGAGTGGACGTTAAACAGATTCGCCTCTGCATCGTGCGTCTCCTGTTCGACCGGGGAACAAAGGGGCTCGCTTATCGTACTTCCAAGGTGTTGCCGAACTAATCACCGCTCGACCCACGGGGCGCGCTCCGACCACGCGGACATGGCCCAACACATGGACTTGGAGGATACCGGATCGACGCGGCAGGTGTCCACGTCAGTTTCCTGTTCCCGTCAGCGAAGGGTGCAGGAACGGGCTCGCGTAGCGGTTGGGCTGAGCAAGGTGTTCACTGG
>CAYNDU010000028.1:0-20943 GCA_964395615.1 uncultured Pirellulaceae bacterium
ACGCGCTCACGGCTCGTGGCTGTGAAGGCGCACTCCTAATCCTACTCATCCTCTTACTCTCCATCCTACTCCCTTTCTGGTACTCACATCCCAAAGGGGCCCTGAAAACGGTCCTTCCCCCTTTATGCGCGCCGATGACGCGAATATGCTAACGGTGGTACGTCCCGTCCTACTTGCGCCGGATCTAAACCCATGCGATGCACTACGACCGCTTGCTCGTTGTTCCTTCTTTGGCTTACCACGACAGCGTTCGGGGCAGGGCCGGGGCCGTTTACCAGGCTTGTCGCATTGCCGCCACCACGGATTACTGCGGCGGCGACAGAATATCCGGGCGGCCGGTTCGGTCCGGAGAATCTCCTGGACGGCGATTCCGATACGGCCTATGCAACCGCCGGCAAAGGGACGGCGACGTTCGTCGAATTCGATTTTGGAAAACCGGTTGCGCTCGGCGGGTTTCAATTCACCGATCGCCAGGATCCAGCGACCGTCGCTCGATCGCTTCTTACCTTCGGCGATCCCAATGGTGCGGCATTGCGAACCGTTGCGATCACCCATCGGAATCGGCCGGGAGGACGGACCTCCATCGCCTTTTCCGCGCCGATCACGGCACAACACGTCCGGTGGCAAGTCACTCGACTTGGAAACACGTACACGACAGTCGGCGGAGCCGAGATTGTGTTCTACGCAGCCGGACCGACGGCTGGGTCGCCTTCGCCTTTGTCGTTGGATGTTCGCGTAAGTCCTCTTGTCCGCCGAACGTTGGAGGGGGGACGGCAGACTTTGGACGTTGCCGTGGACTATCCCTTTCATCGCCCGATCGACGCCGAGCTGGTTGTTGACGAGGGAGAGCCTCAGGTTCTGCCGCTAACGTTTGGTCGGTGCCGCACGCAGTTCGAGATTTCGGCGATCGAGGACGCGAGGACGGTCGCCCTCACGCTGAAATTCGAAGGGAAGTCGATTGCGGCAAGAACCGTGGCGTTGTCGCAGGCACGCAAGATGACGATCTACCTGCTTCCACACTCGCATACGGACATCGGATATACGCAATTGCAAACCGAAATCGAAGACAAGCAGGTTGACAACCTGTTGCGAGGTATGGCGATCGCACGTGAGACGGCGACCTATCCACCCGGCGCTCGGTTTGTCTGGAACGTCGAGGTGCTCTGGGCCGCGGATTTGTATCTGAAGCGCATGTCCGCCGCCGACCGCGAGCGGTTTTATGATTCGGTTAGAAGCGGGCAAGTCCATCTGTGTGGGATGTATCTCAATGAACTGACCGGCCTCTGTCGCCCGGAGGAATTGTTGGAGTTGTTTCAATTTGCCGCTGAACTCGGGCATCAAACCGGACGGCCCATTGAAAGTGCCATGATCAGTGATGTGCCCGGCTACACTTGGGGAACCGTCACCGCGATGGCCCAGGCTGGAATCCGCTATTTCTCGGTTGCACCGAATTATTTTGATCGCGTCGGTGATATTTTGGTCGAGTGGGAGAACCGGCCATTTTATTGGCAGGGTCCGTGTGCGCGAGACAAAGTGCTTGTCTGGATACCGTTTCGAGGCTATGCCACATCACACATCTATCGAAAGTTGTCACGGGAGTTTGTCGAGCAATTCCAGGGCGAGTTAGAGAAGGCCGATTATCCGTACGAAATCGCTTACCTTCGCTGGTCAGGGCATGGCGATAACGCCGTACCCGACGGCAGTATTTGTGAATTCGTCAAGCAGTGGAACGGGGACTACGTCTGGCCCCAATTCAGGATTTCCGGGGTCACCGAGGCCTTTCGCGCCCTGGAAGAACGATACGAAGCGCGAATTCCAACGGTACGCGGTGATTGGACTCCGTACTGGGAAGATGGTGCCGGCTCGTCAGCTGCCGAGACCGCCCTGAATCGGAATAGCTCGGACCGGATGGTCCAAGCGGCCGCATTGTGGGCCATGCAATCGCCGGAGTCCTATCCGAAGGCTGACTTTCGTGCCGCCTGGAAGAACGTCATGCTCTATTCCGAACACACCTGGGGCGCCTGGTGCAGCGTCAGTCAGCCGAACCGCCGCGAGACACTCGACCAATGGCGCATCAAGCAGTCTTACGCCCGAACCGCGGACCGGCAATCACGGTCGTTGCTGTCGCGCGCGCTTGCACTTAATGCCGTCGGAAAGGTCGGACGGTCAATCGACGTTTTCAACACGACTTCCTGGTCGCGGACCGAGTTGGTTGTGGTCCCGAAACATCTGGGTGATGGAATCAGCGGCGTGGCCGACGACCAGGGAAAGGCCCTCCCGGCCCAGAGGTTGACGAGCGGAGAACTCGCGTTTCTCGCGACCGATGTTCCCCCTCTGACGGCCCGAAGATATTCGCTCGAGAGTCAATCAGCGAGTGACTTCACGCCGGTAACCGTTTCACCAACCACTTTGGACAATGGCCGTTTGCGTGTTTCGATCGATTCAACAACGGGCGCGATTGTCGAACTGGCCCGGAATGGCTTTGACCACAACCTGGTCGATTTGGACTCGGGGCAAGCGGTAAATGACTATCTCTATTTCAATTCGTCTGACGCAGGAAAAGCTCGGCGCAATGGACCCGTGAACGTGGAGATCGGGGAGAGGGGGCCCTTGATCGCCTCTCTGATCGTCTCCTCGGACGCCCCGGGCTGCCACAAGCTGGTTCGCGAGATTTGCCTGGTTGCAGGGACTGACTATCTGGTCGTTCGGAACCTGGTCGATAAGCGGCGGTTGGTGGCAAGCGATTATCATTCCGAAGAGGGCAAGGAGAGCGTGAATTTCGCGTTCCCGTTCAATGTTCCGGCCGGACAAATCCGTTTGCAGACGCCGTTGGGTGTCGTGCGGCCGGACGCCGACCAGATTCCCAGTGCTTGCAAGAACTGGTTTACAGTCGGAAGATGGGCTGACGTCTCGAACGAGGAATTCGGTGTCACGTGGGTTTCGCTCGACGCCCCACTCGTCCAGGTTGGTGGCCTGACGGCCAACCTGCTCAACTCTCAGAGCGATCCGAGTGTGTGGCGAAAACAGGTCGGGCCAACGCAGAAGTTCTACTCGTGGGTCATGAATAACCACTGGGGAACGAACTACCGAGCCTACCAGGAGGGCCCCGTTCTCTTTCGCTATTGCCTCTGGCCACACGGCCCCTACAACGCGACCGCTGCATCGAAAAGGGCCATTGGACTGAGCCAACCGCTGTTAGTCACCGCGGCCGGCCGAGGCTCGATCGATCCCCCGCTTGTGCTCGCTTCCGCCGAAAATGTCCTGGTTACGGGAATCCGACCGAGTGCTGATGGCAAGGCCGTCATGGTGCGACTGTGGGAGTCTTCGGGGCGAGATTCGACAACCGACCTGCATTGGTCAAGACCGATTCGCTCACAATACATGAGCGATCTTGGCGAGTTGCCGATCTCCCGTTTGGAAAACGCGGTTAAGGTACCTGGATGGGGCGTCGTGACCATACGTACAGAACGGGAATGAGACGAGATGTGCACAAAACGGCCGAGGTCAGAAGCCGCCTGATGGCCGCACATGGATCGACGACCGGTTCCGGAGGTTACCGCAACGAAGATCACCCGTTCATGGTGTTTTCCATTCTTTGATCGTCTTCCGGCGGTCCAAAAGGAAAACGGGGGTCGAAGAGCAACGGACCGGCGCGGGCGACCCGTCAGATAGGACGTTGGTCGAGTTCCGTATGCCATCGAGTCCCACCCCACCAACCTCCTTCCGATTTGGCCCCTCGCGCCAGATCGGATAGGATGAGGCGCACGCCATGCATTGCCCGTTCGCTCACTTCGCGCGAACTCGCGCGCGTGAGTATCACCTGGACGGGACGTACAACGATGGTCGCACTTTCGCTCGGCAATGCAAGCTCTTCAAGCACTCGGCCGCTTCGAATGCGTACGGGTCGGCCTGGAGACAAAATCAAACGAGGATTATCGATTCTCGCGTTCTTGTTCTTGACGGGCGAGGCTTGGGCGCTCGTGTATCCGGGCGTAGCCCCGGGATCAGCCAAGAGCCGGTCCGGGCCGACGTTCGTGGCCCTGGAAAACCAGATCTTGCGGGGTCAGTGGAATGACGACGGAACGATGGTTCTGACGGACAAGCAATCCAACGTGACGCTCGGTTTGGGTGCCGACTGCTGGCCGCACGTAAAGTTGGCAGATGGGTCCATCGTTAACTTACGACCCGATGCAAATAGGACGAAAAAGGAATCGACCGAGGGGTTCTTGTTGGCGGCGTCTGGCGATCGGCGTAAGGGCCTGGCGGCCCGCTGGACGGTCAGTCTCGCCGAAAACGACAACGCGATGATCGCGACTTTGGAGCTCACGGCATCGCGCCCGGTTGAGATTGCCGAACTGGTTTTCTTGAAGACGGAACTTCCGCGTGCACGGCAGGTCGGTCAAGTCGACGGATCGGTGGTGGTCTGCGGTAATTGGTTTATGGCGGTCGAGCATCCATTGGCGAAGAACAGCGTAGACACTGGCGGGCATGTGCGCTGCTCGCTCCCCCGCAATACGACGTTGACTCCGGGGGACCGGTGGAAGTTTCACCTAGCTTTGGGAGTTGCGCCTGCCGGACAACTTCGGCGCGGGTTTCTTTATTACGTGGAGCGGCGTCGGGCACATCCTTATCGCCAGTTCCTGCACTACAACAGTTGGTACCACTTGAATATTGGCCGCCCCGATTCGCACATGACGGAGGCGGAATGCCTGGATGCGGTCGACCGGATCGGCCGTGAATTGGTGACGCGCCGAGGAGTTGATCTGGACGCTTTCGTCTGGGACGACGGCTGGGATGATTTCAACTCGTTGTGGGGATTTCACTCAGATTTCCCACGAGGGTTCGAGCGCATTCGGCAGAAAGCGGCTGGATTTCATGCCGACCTGGGTGTATGGATGTCGCCGTGGGGCGGTTATGGCGGGCCAAAACAGGCACGCCTTGCTTTTGGGCGTTCGCAAGGATACGAGACGAACGACGGCGGGTATTCGATGGCCGGCTCGAAGTATCGAGCGGCTTTTCGGCAGGCTTGCCTGCGGATGATCCGACAACAGGGCGTGCGCTTCTTTAAATTCGATGGCATGGGAACGGCCAACAGCCGAGGTCCACAGAATGAGTCGGCGGCCGACGTCGACGCCGTGTTGCAGTTGGCTGCCGAACTGCGACGGACGGAACCGGACTTGTTTATCAGTGCCACCGTTGGTACCTGGGCGAGTCCGTTCTGGACCTGGTACGCGGATTCGATTTGGCGCCAGGGCGGTGACACGGGCTTTCAGGGAAGCGGTGATACACGCCAACAGTGGATCACGTATCGGGACATGTATTGCTATCGAAAGATCGTGCAATGGGGCCCCCTCTATCCACTGAACTCGCTCATGTTGCACGGTCCGTGCATCGGTGAGCGGGCGAATCCAGCGAAGATGATTCGTGAGGAATCGTCGATGGCCGACGAGATCTGGTCTTTTTTTGGCTCCGGCACGAATCTGCAGGAACTTTACATCAGCCCTCACCTGTTGACCCCGGTCACCTGGGACAATCTGGCGCACGCGGCGCGCTGGTCACGGGCCAATTCCGACGTATTGGTCGATACGCATTGGGTCGGCGGGGACCCGGGGCTTGGCGAAGTGTACGGCTGGGCCTCCTGGCAGCCGCGGAAGGGGATCGTTACGCTTCGCAATCCCTCGCCCCAGACCGCCGAATACGATCTGGTGTTGTCCGAAGCGTTGGAGCTTCCGCCCGATTCGGGAAACGTTTTCGAGGTAGGGACCGTTCGTCCACCCCATCGATTGGACCGTTCTGGCTGGCCGATCGGGCGTCCGCTCGCCATCAAGTTGCAGCCGTGGGAAGTGGTGGTGTTGGAGACGGCTGCCAGCGACTGACGCTCGTCCACAAAACCTCTTCGTGCAGACCCGCTCCAGAGCGATTTGCCAGACTGCGTCCAACGCAAAGCGGCGGCCTCCCGAAACCGAAGACGCATGGTTGGTACGGCCAAGATGTCGGGGAAGGCAATTCCGCGGCGGTCCATGGGGAAAGTTGGGTCACGAGCCCCGGGGAGGCCAGATTATGGGGGGAGGGTATCGCCGGTTCTAAAAGAAAAGCGAGCGTCCCGAAATGCCCATATGCCAAATGTCCCACGCGCTCTGGACACGAATGGGGGATCGGTGTGTATACTAGAGGTTATGTTCACCGCCCGCATTCCTGAGCATCGGCAATGCGGCTGACCAACCTACCTCGACTCCATGCGGATTTACACGACGTTCACGCAGTACCTGGAGACCATTACCGAATGCGAGCGGACCGTATCGCCGTGCGCGTCAACGTGCACGGGGGATAATCGATCCGAACGATGGGTGAAGCGTCTTTTTGAGGGGTGCTCATAGACCTCGCGTGGCTCAATCAGCGATCCCGGGAAACCGTTTCGAACGAACAGAGTCCGTCCCGGTCGGAAGGCCGAAGCCGAACTTCACGCCTTTAGGGCGTCTGAAAGGGAGTGAATGAAGATCTCAGTTTGTGCGGCGATTGCCGCAACGTTCTTGGTAAGCCTGGGCTCGGCCGGAGAACGAACCGGGCGCATTTTTGAGTCCGCTCAACCACCAAAAGCATCCGGCCGGATCGATAAGATCGTGTTTGCTCGGCTGGCCGAGTTGAACATCGAGCCGGTACTCTGTTCCGACTCGGTCTTTGTCCGACGAGCATTTCTTGATGTAATTGGCACACTACCTACGGCGGCGGAAGCAAGGGCATTCCTCACGGACAAGACGAAGAACAAACGAGTTGCCCTGATCGATCAGCTGATGAAGCGCGACGAATTCGCCGACTACTGGTCGATGCGTTGGGGCGATATTTTGCGAATCAAGGCCGAGTTTCCGGTGAATTTGTGGCCCAACGCCGCCCAAGCGTATCATCGCTGGGTGCACGCATCGATTGCCGACAACAAGCCGTACGACCAGTTTGCGCGAGAGTTGCTCACTTCGAGCGGCAGCAACTTTCGAGTTGGACCGGTTAATTTCTATAGGGCGATACAGAACAAGACACCGCAGGGTATTGCCACCGCTGTCGCCCTTACATTGATGGGCACCCGGGCCGACACGTGGCCGGAGGCGAAGCTCAAGAACCTGGCGGAGTTCTTCTCGCAAATTGGATACAAGCCGACGCGCGAATGGAAAGAGGAATTCGTGTTTTGGGATCCGCTCGGCTCCGCAGCGGCTGCCGCGCCGTCGCGGGACGAACAGGTCAACCATGGGCCCGCCGACATTCAGCGCTTGAATGCGACGCGCGAAGCCGTTTTTCCTGACGGCACGAAAGTGCGGTTAGGTCTGGAGGAGGATCCTCGCAAAGTCTTCGCCGACTGGTTGATCCGACCCGAGAATCCGTGGTTTACCAAGAGCATTGCCAATCGAATGTGGAGCTGGATCACGGGCCGCGGGATTATCCACGAACCGGACGACCTGCGCGATGACAATCAACCCTCCAATCCGCAACTGTTGGCCTACCTGGAAGAGGAACTGATTGCCAGCAACTATGATCTGAACCATCTGTTGCGTCTGATTCTCACCTCGAAGACGTACCAGTTTTCGTCTAACCCGCTCGTTGGGAACCAGCCGGCCGTCGAGAATTTCGCCCGCTACCCTCTGCGACGTCTGGAGGCCGAAGTTATTATCGATGCGGTGAACCGCATTACGGGCACCACCGACCTGTACACTAGTGCAATCCCCGAGCCATTTACATACATTCCGAGCGACTTGCCGGCCATCGCCTTGGCTGACGGGAGCATCACGAGTCCTTTCTTGGCCCTGTTCGGGAGATCGGCCCGAGCGACGGGGATGGAGAACGAGCGCATCAACCGCCTCAGTTCGGCCCAGTGGCTGCATTTGCTCAACTCAAGTCACATCCAGCAGAAGCTGGAACGCAGCCCTAAGCTTCGGGCCATGCTAGTGGCTCGGAGGAAACCGCCGGAGTCAATTCGCTTGCTTTATTTGACCGTTCTTTCCAGATTCCCGACCGAAGACGAAGTTCAAGCCGCGTTGCAATACGGCAAGCCGGCGGGGAGATTAACGCGTAATGACTGGCTAGACATCACGTGGGCACTGATTAACAGCCAAGAGTTTCTGTTTCGCCATTAGACAGTCCGTCGGCTGGCCGGCCCAACGGTCGGCATCGAACACTGGCACAATCGTGTGAGGAGAGCAGGTAAATGAATACGCACTCTACAACCAAGCGGGAGCAGCAGATATCACGTCGCGAGTCGTTGCGTCGTGGTCTGTGTGGCGCCGGTGGTGCACTTCTGGCGGATCGGCTGATCGCGGAGGGACTGGCAGAGACTCCCAAGCCCGTGTTCCCGCCTGGCCGGCCGCGGGCAAAGGCTAAGGCGGTGATTCAGATTTTCTTATGGGGCGGTATGTCGCACAATGATACGTGGGACCCAAAGCCGAAAGCCGGTCGGGATTACATGGGCGAGTTCATGGATGTTCTCGACACCAACGTGCCCGGCATCCAAATCGGTGCGCTGTTTCCGGAGTTGGCCAAACAGGCCGACAAGTACTCGTTGATCCGCAGCATGACGCATGGCATCAACGGTCACGAAACGGCGGCCTACATTATGCAGACCGGTCATACCCGAGGTGAACGGCTGGCCTATCCGAGTGTCGGGGCCGTTTTTTCGTTGCTCAAGAGTCCCGGTTACAAGGGGCTGTTACCGCCTTACATCGTGCTGACGAAACCGCAGGGCCGTTTCTCGGAAGAGGGATTCCTCGGCCCAAAACACAAGCCGTTCGCAACTGGCGGTGACCCGAACGCGGAGCGGTTTGAAGTTGAAGGCATCGTCGCGCGGGGAATCACAGACGACCGTCAGAAGCGGCGGCGGGAACTTCTCGGAAAGATGAACACGATGGGCGACGCGTTCGCCTCGAGTGCGGAGTTGGCGGCAGCCGAGGAAGCAAAAGCGGCCGCATACGAACTGATCCTTGGAAAAGGGAAAGAAGTTTTCGACCTTTCGAAAGAGAAGAAAGAACTGCGTGATCGATATGGAAGGCATACGTTCGGACAAGATTGTCTGGTTGCTCGGCGCTTGGTTGAGAACGGAGTTCCCTACGTCGTGATCAATTATCCCGGGGGCTGGGACACGCACAAGAATCACTTTCAGACCATGCGGCGCCAGTGTCCGCAATTGGATCAGGGGCTCGCTGCCCTGTTACACGATCTTAAGGAACAAGGACTGCTCGACAGTACGCTGGTCTGGTGCAGTGGCGAGTTCGGGCGGGGTCCGAAAGTCGATTGGCAGCCGCCGTGGAATGGCGGACGGAACCACTATGGGAAGGTCTTCACCGTGATGGTGGCCGGCGGTGGATTCCAAGGTGGCCAAATCGTAGGCTCGTCGGATGAACATGGCGAGACCGTCAAGGACCGCCCCGTCTATCCGGTTGACCTGCTCGGTAGTATCTATCAGCTGGCCGGGATCGACGCGAGCGCTCGGTTGCCACATCCTCTTGGGCTGGAGGCACATATCCTTCCAAACGAAGCAGAGGGCGCCAAATCGAACGGGCTACTGACCGAGATCATGTAACGTATGTCGAAGGGGTAAGAGTAGACATCGACCTCTGAGGAAACCGATGAACGGAATTCAAAAGTGAGCTCGAAGAGTTGATCTTCGGGTCGACTCAATGCAGTCCATCGACCGTGTAGATCGTGTGTATGGGTGGTGAGTAGGGAGTGGCAGATGAAGAAAGAACAATGGGTCGTTCCGTTCGCATTGATGGTCATGCTGGCTGTTGGATCGGCCTCATGGGGGCAGAATACGCCCTATATTGGCTTGACCTATCCCGCCGGCGGGCAGCAGGGTACGACCGTGCGCGTCCGTCTGGGAGGGCAGCGAATCGATGGTGTCCGCGGAGCCGTAATAAGTGGGTCGGGCGTTAAGGCCGAGCTGGTCCAATACTTGCGCAAGCTCAATCCTCAGGACGTTCAACTCATGCGCGAGCAGGTTCGAGAGTTGAGGAAAGGGCCGAAAAAGAAAGACCCAAAAACCCTCGCAATGATCGCTCGCATCGATAAACGTATGAAAGAGTATGTGAATCGTCCCGCCTGCGCGGCCTTGGCGTACATTGCGATCGTCGATGTAACCATTGCGGCGGATGCCGAACCGGGTCCACGGGAGATTCGCCTGATCACGGCACGGGGTATCACGAACCCCATGGTGTTCCATGTGGGTCAGCTGCCGGAAGTCACCCGAAAGCCGATGAAGACCGCCACCTTCCAAGTGCTTGGCAAGGAGGCGCTTGCTCTGCGAAAGCGGCCCGAAGAGGAAGTTGAGCAGACGATTGCGGTCCCATGCACGATGAACGGGCAAATTGCGTCTGGAGAGATAAATCGATACCGATTTCAGGCGACGAAAGGGCAACGGTTGGTTGTCGTCGTGAGTGCTCGCCAACTTATCCCCTACATCGCCGATGCCGTACCCGGCTGGTTCCAGCCGGTCATAGCACTCTATGACGGCCAGGGAAAGGAAGTAGCGTTTGACGACGATTATCGGTTCCGACCTGATCCAGTGCTCTTTTACGAAGTCCCAAAGACGGGCGAATATGTCTTGGCGATCAACGATGCCATCTATCGTGGCCGTGAGGACTTTGTCTATCGCATAAGCGTCGGGGAATTACCATTCATTACCAGCCATTTTCCACTTGGTGGCCCGGCCGGCCAATCGGTTGATGTTGAAATTGATGGTTGGAACCTGACGCGTGGCCGGATGACAATCCACGGTCAGGCTGCCGGTTTCCGTCCGACGTATTCTTCGACCCGGAACGGGCGTCTGGTTTCCAACGAAATACCGTTCGCGCGCGACACCTTGCCGGAAGGGATCGACCATGGCTCGAACGATGATCTTGCTCACGCTCAGACCATCAAGATGCCAATGATTGTCAACGGGCGAATCGACGCGCCGGGCGATCGGGACGTCTACCGGATCAGCGGTCGAGCGGGCGAGATCGTTGTGGCGGAAGTCACGGCCCGCCGGTTGGATTCACCCGTCGATTCTTTCGTGAAGTTGACCAACAAGGCTGGCAAGGTCCTGGCCATGAACGACGATTTCGAAGATATCGGATCGGGCCTGAACACGCACCATGCCGATTCGTATCTTACGTTTAAGCTGCCATCGGATGGGCCGTACTTTGTTCATCTGACGGACACTGCGCGTAACGGTGGCGCTGAGTACGGATACCGTTTGCGTTTGAGTCATCCTCGCGCCGATTTCGAATTGCGTGCTGTGCCATCGAGCGTCGCCCTGCGAAGCAGGGGAAGCGCATCGATTACGGTGCACGCCATCCGCAAGGACGGTTTCACCGGGCCGATTACCATCACGCTCCGAAATCCTCCCGAAGGTGTAGCGATGCGCGCGGTGACCTTACCTGCCGGAAAATCGCTGGTGAAGGCCCGAGTGTCGACGAAACTGGCGACATCCCCGAAACCACTTAACCTGGTTGTTGAGGGTACGGCCAAAATCGACGGTCGGCGTGTCTCGCACGACGCGGTTCCGGCCGACGACCGCATGCAAGCGTTCCTGTGGCGGCATCTGGTGCCGGCTGAGGAGCTGGCCGCGATGATCTATAACCCTGCCTACAAACCTCCGGTCAAACGGGTCCATCCGCCGAAGACGGCCAAGAAACCCGCAGAGAAAGACGGGCCTCCCCCGCAAGTGAAGTTCACCAAGCGGCAGGTGGCAAATCGCCTCAGACAGATCGAGCTTCTTTATCAGGAAGGCCTGATCACCGACGAGTTTAATGACCGCAAGGTTGCCGAATGTGAAGCAGTCAAATGAAACGACAGAGGTAAAGGGGTCAGGAGTCAATTGTGCGAAGCACCCTACGGGCCGTTCCGGCAATTGACTCCTGACCCCTTTACGATCTCCATGGCGAGGAGCCTGAACTCGATGAAGTCAATTCTTGCTGCCGTACTGATGATGGGTTGTGCGTCGCTCGCATTTGGCGAGTCGCTTGATGCCGACCGCGTCATTTCCGAGACGGGCGTTCGTGGTGGGCTGATCGTCCATCTTGGCTGTGGCGACGGCCAGCTCATTGGTCAGCTTGCCACCCGTAGCGGTTACCTCGCACACGGGCTCGACCGTTCCGACGAGAACATCCAAGCCGCGCGGAAGACGCTGCGTGAACAGCACCTGCAGGGTGTTGCGTCCGTCGCCCGTTTGACCGAGCCGGCACTGCCCTACGTTGACAACCTGGTAAACCTGTTGATCGTTGACGATGAGTCGGGCGTTTCGGAGCCGGAGATGTTGCGAGTTGTGGCGCCGGGTGGATGCATGTTTACGCGACAGGGCAAGACTTGGCACAAAACGAGCAAGCCGCGGCCGGCCACCATAGACGAGTGGACACACGACCTGCACGATGCAAGTGGCAATCCCGTTTCCCAAGACACGCTGGTAGGCCCGCCACGGCATCTGCAATGGACCGCTGGTCCGTTGTGGGCACGCAGCCACGGTTGGACGCCAAGCGTGACAGCTATGGTTTCGGCGGCCGGTCGAAACTTTTACCTTGTCGATGAGGCGATTAATGGGTTCGGCGATGAGGCTTCGAGCCGCTGGTACCTCGTGGCCAGGGATGGGTTCAGCGGAGTCCTGTTGTGGAAAAGGCCCGTTGAGCATTGGGGGTCGTTCGCGATGAGCGGCACTCCCGATACGGGCGGTGGCATCAGTGTCGGTCGTTTTACGATGCCTGTTAATGCAGGGAAGCGATTGGTCGCCGTGGGCGATACGGTTTTCGTGACGCTCGGCGCAACCGCTCCAGTGTCGGCGCTGGACGCGGCCACGGGAAAGACCCGACGCGTTTTTGAAGGAACGGCCGGAGCGGACGAGCTGATCTACACTGCCGGTCGCTTGATCATCTCGCTGAATCCGCCTCTGAAGAACCGCCCACCGGTGGTGGACAAGGACGGATTTCCGCCGCCTGCCCCTGGAAAGTTTGTCTGCGCCGTCGACACGAAAACCGGGGAACTGCTTTGGCGAAGCGGTCCGTTCGCGGGAATTCGTTCGACACGCAGCCAGGACCCGTTCGGACGACTCGAACTGGCGGCCGGCGACGGCCAGGTGGTCCTGCTGACGCCGGACGCGATTCACAATCTGGCAGCCGATACGGGCAGCGAGCGTTGGCAGCGGAAACGCCCGGTCATCAGTGACCAGGCAGTCAAGAAACTCGGTTACTCGGGCATGTACGATTATCGTCTGAGCGTTCTGCTCTACCATCGGGGTGTTGTGATGCTCGCCCAACCCGAACCGAACACGCATCACACGTACCACACCATGCCTTGCCAGCTCTACGCTTTTGACGCCAACGACGGGCAGCCCATGTGGCATCACTCGTTTGGAGCGTGGGGGCACCAGACCCAACCCGACGTGTTTGCCGTCGGAAACGTCGTCTGGACGCACGTGAATGCAGATACCAAATTCGGTTCGGTCTGGGGACGGGGCTATAAGGCGCTCGACTCGAGTATTGTTGACTATCGTGTCCAGGCGATCGACCTGCATCGTGGGACCGTGGAACAGGAGTTGGCGACGCGCGACATCTTCAATGTGGGCCATCATCATCGCTGCTACCGCAACAAGATCACGTCGCGATACCTCATGAGCTCGCGTCGCGGTGTTGAATTCGTCGATTTGCTGACGGGCGAGAACTATCAGAACCATTGGGTGCGCAGCGGTTGCCTGTTGGGCAACATGCCATGCAATGGCTTGCTCTATACGGCTCCTCATCCGTGCGGATGCTACATCGACGCGAAACTCAATGGATTTGTCGCCCTGGCGTCGTCTGCAGGGCGTCAAAGGCCGACCTCCGAGATGCCGAAGGCTCGGCAACTCGAAAAAGGGCCGGCCTTTGGAGCTTCCACGAACTCCGCACAGACGGGCGCCGGTGAGTGGCCGTCGTTTCGACACGATCTGCTGCGCAGTGGGGCCACGGAAGGCATGGTTCCCGCAAAAGTCTCGGTTGCGTGGCGAACGAAATTGGCGACGGCTCCATGCGCGCTGACGGTGGCCGGAGGCCGTGTCTTTACGGCCGCAGTCGACGCGCACGTGGCCTGCGCGTTGAACACGAGTGATGGGACGATCGCCTGGGAACATGTTGCCGATGCCCGCATCCTGTCGCCGCCGACCGCCTGCGGTGACACCGTCATCTTCGGTTCCGCCGATGGGGATGTCATCTGTTTGAGATCAGCTGACGCAGCGCTGGTCTGGCGGTTTCGGGCTGCGCCGCGTCGCCGTTTGATCACCGCATTCGGACAATTGGAGTCGGTGTGGCCGGTGCCCGGCATCGGGATTCACGAGGGACTTTGCTGGCTGGCCGCAGGACGGTCTTCCTATCTGGATGGTGGGATTCGAGTGGTCGCACTGGATCCGGCCGAGGGTCGTGTTGTCCACGATCGAATGGTCTACAGTGCCGATCCGAAGACCGGCAAGATGACTCCGGAGCCGGACGGGCATGCGATGGAGGGACTCTTGAACGATATTCCTACTTCAGATGGCGAGGACGTCTTCCTGAGAAAAACGTGTTTGACGACTCCCAACAAGCCACCGTCGCAAAGTCTCTACAGTACGGCCGGGTTTCTGGATTCGAGCTGGTTTAATCGCACGTTCTGGCAATATGGGCGGGCCAGAAGCACGGGGCAGATCGTGCTGGGCGACGGCGTGGCCTATGGAGTCGAGCCGTTCGCGGCCCGCAGTCGTGATGTCGTCTTTCGGCCGGGGCGAGACGTTTACCATCTGCGATGCATGACGCTCAAACCGCGTCCGAATCGCAACGGAAAGAAGGCCGGTCCGGGCATTGTGTGGGACCAGGCAACCGGCATTCGCGTCTCGGCAATGATTCGAGCGGGCAAGACCATCTTTGTGGCCGGTCCGCCCAATTCGGCTGATGCTGCCCATGCGACCGATGGGGACAGCGGCCCGGCCGTTCCCGGTATGTTGGCCGCCTTCGACGCTCGGGACGGGCATCTCTTGCACCGCATGGCTTTGCCCGCTGTGCCGGTTTGGGACGGGATGGCCGCCGCTGGTGGCCGACTTTTCCTGGGCCTTGTCGACGGTTCGGTGGTTTGCTTGAAGTGACGGGCCGGGAAGGCTCAGGGTCGCTCGGCGTTTGCGTGCCGAGCCATCGAATCCAGTTCAGACAGCCTGAACCGTACGCTAAGAATGAACGGCCGTTCGTTCTTGACCCAATGCCCGTAGGTTGTTGTGACAAACGTTCCGTCCGGCAGCACTTCGACGCCCGGATACGACGTATCGTAGGCGTGCGTGTTATCTTTAAGTCGCACAACGTACTGTCCCGGACGGCCCTCGACGATATCTTCCCATGTTCCGACCCAACCGACCCAGTCTCCTTCAAACGGGCGATGCTCGCGCTTTGGCACTGGCGAGATACAACGAAAACTGATAAACAGCCTGCCGTCCGGACCGTACTTGCCCGTGTGGCGATCTCCCGTCAGAGCCAGCGGTAGCTCGCGGGGCTCGGACCAGCTCGTGCCCTCATCATCGGAAAAGATCACGTGCGAGTTCTTTCGTCGCGCGTTTTCTCTCAGTAACACGGCCAGCCGTTTCCCGTCAGGCGATCGGATACAGCCCGGTTCGCACAGACTGACCGCCGATGAGTGATAGACAGATTCAGGAAAGGACCAGGTCATGCCGCCGTCGGTCGAGAATGTCTTGTAGAGAGTGAAGGTCTTCGTGCGCTTACCGGACTCTGCAAAGAACCGTCCATCGTCATGGAACATGGCAAGGTAATGACCCTTGCCGTTCCGCAACCCTTCGACGAACCCCATGACGACGATACCACCCCAATCTCCGACCGGCCGCAATTCGCTCCAGGAGTGCCCGTCGTCTTCCGTAAATGCCAGTCGAGCGGGGTAGAGACCGGACCACATGATGATTCTCTTGGTTCCGTCCGGCCCAATGACGCGATGCAGGGTGGGAACCTCCTTGGACGTGGCCCAGCTGGTCGGTGTCGACAGCCGATCGGTCCAGCTCTTTCCACCATCCGAGCTGCGTTTATAGACGATCGCACCGCCACCGTGCCCTTTTGGGTAGACGCAAAGGATGGTCTTGCCATCTTCCAGCAAGCACGTTGTTGGATGGCCCAGGTATTGACCCGCTTCGCGATCGACGACCACTTGTCGGTGGCGTTGCTGGTCGAGATCGAGAGTCAGTGGAGCGTCGTTAGATGTTTCCGCGGGAAGCGCCGATCGGCAGACAAACAGAAACACGAAGGCGAAGAAAAAAGAACGCATCACCTGGTCCTCCCGCGGACGGCCCGATGCCGCTTATCGAACGCGGGAAACCGAGCACAGCTCGGCCCCGCGTGGTTCTTCGGGACAATTGCGCCGCGACTGCCAACGCGATTGACGGTTTAATACTCGCGATCAGTTACGAGTCCCGGGCGAGGAACGGGATAGACGCCGTCCGCGTCAGCCTGGACCGGTGCAGGCGAATCCATCGTGAAATTCTCGACGCCCGGAGCGTAAACCTGTTCGGAATTGAGTAAATCCGCCAGTTTGATTTCCTTGCCCGTATGTGCCGCCTTGCGACCGAGAGAACTGGTCAGGCTGGCATGAACGCCGTAGTCGACTTCGCTGTACGGACGATCCGCCAGGATCGCCTCGACCAGGTCATGCCACTCGTTCTGGTAGGGGTTGCGCTGGTCAGGTGGCAAGGTCGATTCCCAGATCCTGTTCTCTTTGGTCGGCAGCAGGCCCGTGTACGTGCTCGAAGGCGGTCCACAATCACCGTGCTTCGAAACGACGGCATTTCCCTTTGTGCCGAGTGCGTAGCTCTTGTAGAAGTTTTCGGCTCCGGCGACACACCGCCCATCGGTCACGAATTTGGCGCCGTCGGCGAACGTATATTCCACCGAATAAGAGTCGAAATTCTGGTCGACAAACGTTTCTCCGGAGGCGTTCGTCTTGTAATGCCGGCCGCCGAGCGCCTGGGCCTTGACGGGCCAGTCGTTCTTCATCCAGCAGCAGTGATCCACGACGTGAATATAGAAGTCGTTAAAACAACCGCCACTGGCCCAAATGAAACTGTGAAAGTGCCTGATCTGCCAAAGCAACTCGCTCGGCGTACCCGGCCATTTCGTCGAGAAGGCTGAGCCGACCGGGCCGGTCATTCGGTAGGCAAACATGCTGATGATATCGCCGATGTCTCCATCTTGGATCCGTTGGTGCAGAGCCTGAAGTGCTCGGCTGTGCCGCGACATCAGACCGACGCCTACTTTCAGGCCCTTGGCCAGCGCCTGTTTGCCCAGCGCCAACATCTTGCGCGAAGTCGGGCCATCCGCTGTCAGCGGCTTTTCCATGAAGACATTCAGGTTCTTTTCGATCGCGTAAGTGAAGTGTACCCATCGAAACGCAAGTGGCGTTGTGAAAATCGCGATATCACCCGGATTCAGACAATCCATGGCTTTTCGGTAGCCGTCGAACCCTATGAATTGCCGGTCCTTCGGAACATCAACTTGATCGCCAAATTGCTTCTTCAGGTTCTTGTAGCTCTTGTCCAGTTTGTCTTCGTAAACGTCGGCCATGGCGACCAGTTTCACCGGAGCTTGCTTGACGGACATCGCGTTCGCGGCGGCACCCGTTCCACGTCCACCACATCCGATCAGCACCACTTGAATCGTGTTGGACTCGGCCGCATGGACGGTAGGCACAACAAGTCCGGCCAGTCCCGTGGCTGCTGCAATTCGACCGGAATTATGCAAAAACTCACGCCTTGAGGATTTATGTTCTGTTGTTTCGTTCATTCCGTTCCTCCCAAGAGTCAGTGAACTGTATCTAATAATTTGAAACCCGTTGTCAGCGAGGCGTTAAAGACCGTGTTACGGCGAACGCAATCGTCCGACGCCATGGGGCAGGTGACCCCAATTGTCACCCGTAGCGTATCGAATTGCAAGGCAGCAGGCGGGTCGCTACCTCCCAAAGTGAATCGTCGGGTCGCCGGCCGGTTGTCGCACCGCCGAGACGAGCTCCGGGGAACCGAGGCTGACCGCTGTCTGTCGGAACGTACGTCGCGTCCGGTGGCGTTCGCTCGACGGCTGCCGACCGGTTAAGATGATCTCTTTGGGCGAGCCGATTGGCTGCGAAAGGTGCTACAGCTCTTTGATAAGGAGTCGATTGATGACGTACCAGCGACTGGCCGCCGGCACCTTGCCGCTTACACGTCTCGGGCGTATCGCGTTGGCTTGGATTCTGTTGGTTGGTGCGAATTTCGTTTTGGTTCCGGCTGGGCAAGTGAGGTCGGCAGAACGGCCGAATATCCTGTGGCTGACATGCGAGGACATGAGTCCTAATCTCGGCTGTTATGGAGACCCGGACGCGACAACACCGAACCTGGATGCGTTAGCAGACCGAGGAGTGCGGTACACTCGTGCATTTGCGCCGGCCGGCGTTTGTGCTCCGGCTCGTTCGTGCCTGATCATGGGTATGTACGCTTCGTCGATCGGATCGCACCACATGCGCAGTTCGGCCACGTTGTCCGAGACCATTCGCCCGTTCACCACCTACCTGCGTCGGGCTGGATATTTCTGCACGAACCAATCGAAGCAGGACTACAATTTTCAGACACCGTCCGACGCTTGGGATATTGGTCGCGGTGCCAGGGCTCACTGGCGCAGCCGGAACGCCGGTCAGCCGTTTTTTGCGGTATTCAATCACACGGACACTCACGAAAGTCGAATCCGCGGTCCGACGACCACCAACGTGCGGCTGACGGACGACGAGCGACATCAACCGGAGAAGATTCAACTGCCGCCCTATCTGCCGGACACGCCCTTGATTCGGCAGGACTGGGCGCGCGAACTGGATCTGATCACGATGATGGACAAGGCCTGGATCCCGCGACTGCTGGGGCAACTCAAGGAGGACGGGCTCGACGAGGATACTATCGTCTTCTTCTTTTCAGACCACGGTGTCGGTCTGCCTCGATCCAAGCAGTTTGTTTATGACAGTGGCATGCAAGTGCCTTTGCTCATCTATTTTCCACGTAAATGGCGGCACCTGGCACCCTCAGATGCCGGTTCGACGGTGGATCGTCTGGTCAGCTTCGTTGATTTTGGACCGACCGTATTGAGTCTCGCCGGCGTCACGATCCCGTCGCACATGCAGGGCCGCGCTTTCCTGGGCTCTCAGGCCGGGGCCGCCAGACAATTTGTTTTTGGTATTCGCGACCGTATGGATGAGCGCTACGACATGACGCGTACGGTGCGCGGCCGCCGTTTCAAATACCACCGGCATTATCTGCCTTTCTTGCCGCACTTTCCTTGGCTGGATTACATGGAGAAACTGAATACGTCCAAGGAGCTGCGTCGACTCAAAGCTGCCGGTAAACTGACGGGCGGCGCGGCCTTCTTCATGGCCGATTCGAAGCCGATCGAAGAGCTCTACGATACGCAAGTGGATCCGTTCGAGTTGCACAACCTGGCGGACGACCCGGCGTATGGTACCGAGCTGGCTCGAATGCGCGCCGTGCATCGGCAGTGGGTGCTGGATACCGTTGACACAGGCTTGCTACCCGAACAGACGCTACGTGATCGAGCCGGAGACCGTTCGGAATTCGGTTACGCCCGCGGCGGCGAATACGCGATCCGGAGGATCGCTGAAACCGCCTGGCTCATGGATCAACACTTGGACGGGCGCGACGAGCTGATCGCCCGGCTGCGCGACCCGGAGCCTGCGGTCCGATTCTGGGCTGCCAATGGGCTGGCCAATCTGGGGTCTGAGGCGAAATCGGCGGTAGCTGCCCTCACGGTCCGCCTGAATGACGACAACCTGGAAGTGCGTGTCGCCGCGGCTCAAGCACTCTGCCGCGCTGGGCGGATCGATCGAGGTCTGCCCGAACTGGAACGCCTTGTCAAAGAAAAAAGTCTCTGGGTGCGTCTCGCGGCAGCCAACGCGATCGACAACCTCGGCCCGGCAGCGCGACCGGCCATGGCAACCATGCGTCGAGCCGTTGCGGATGAGAGCAAGGAGAATATGTACATCCGGTGGATTTTCGCGCATACGCTCGGACTGCTCGACCAGGCCACGACGACGGTCCCGGTCGGCGCGGCGAAAGTCGATATCACACCGGACGGACCGATCCGACTGTGCGGATACGCATCGAGAACGAAAGAGTCGGAAGGAGTCGCCGAGCGGATCTGGGCCAAGGCGCTCGCAATCGGAAGCGACGAGGAGGGGCCTTGTGTGATCGTGACAACCGAGCTGATTGGCGTGCCGGCCGAACTGGTGGCCTCGCTGGCACGACGGCTCGAGCAATCGTTCCAACTTCCTCGATCCCATCTGGTTGTTTGTGCGACCCACACGCACACGGGCCCCTGTCTGAGCGGTGCCATTCGGAATATTTTCAGCGGCCCCCTTCCGGACGACCAGCGAGCGCGCGTCGACGCTTACACGCAACAGCTGTTGCAACGGCTGGAACAGGTCGCTCGACGTGCGCTGGAGGATCGCCGACCGGGGCACCTGGCGTGGGGACAGGGGTCCGTCGATTTTGCGATGAATCGACGGGCGATTACCAATGGTCGCTGGGTCGGAATGAGGCCGAATCCGGACGGACCGGTCGACCACGACTTGCCGGTGCTGGTCGCCACGGACACACAGGGAACGTTGCGCGCCGTGCTGGTGAATTACGCCTGTCACTGCACGACGTATGGCGGCGGATTTAACAAGATCCATGGCGACTGGGCCGGAACGGCTGCTCGACGGGTCGAGCAGAACCATCATGGAGTCGTTGCGTTAGTGGCGGCCGGTTGCGGAGCCGATGCCAACCCGCAGCCGCGCGGCGCAAACGACGGCTCGAAGATGGTGGAACGCCACGGGCAGGCGGTGGCGAACGAAAGCGAGCGGCTGCTGGGGACCCGCTTTGCGCCCATTCTCCGGCCCCCCCTGCAGTCTACGCTCGCCGTTCGCTTG
>CAYNDU010000029.1:0-20917 GCA_964395615.1 uncultured Pirellulaceae bacterium
CCACGTGTCCTGCTCTCGGACCACGAACCCCCCAAAAAAACAGGGTGTCTGGATTCTGGAGCGTCGGCGGGCGTTGAAGGTCAAACGCGCACCCGTTCACCTATCTGGTTGAACCGTGGTAGACTGGAGGGCAGAAGTCGATGACGTAACTTGGGAAAAGACCGTTTTCGCGTGGAGCCGCAGCGACCGTGCGTGGACAGATTTTTAATATTCAGCGCTATTCGCTGCATGACGGCCCCGGAATACGCACTACCGTATTCCTGAAAGGCTGTCCCCTGCGTTGTCGTTGGTGCCATAACCCGGAAAGCCAAACGCAGGATCCTGAAGTTGTCGTTACGGAGGCACGGTGCCTTCACTGCGGAACATGCCTCGACGTATGCCCACAGCGACAACGCGTTGCGCGGGGCGGAGAAGCACCGGTTTGCATTCAATGCGGCGCCTGTGTGGATGCCTGCCCTTCAGCCGCTCGGCAGATGATCGGTCGTGAGATTGACGTCGCCCAGCTGATGGAAGAGGTCTTACTGGATCGTCAGTTCTTTGATCAGTCCGGGGGTGGAGTCACCGTTTCAGGAGGCGAGCCGCTGACTCAGGTGGCCTTTACATCCGCCCTGCTCCTGGCTTGCCGGCGACGCGGTCTGCATACGGCCGTCGATACTTGCGGATACGCTCCTCGCGACGTCATCCTGGCGGTGGCGCCACTGGTGGACCTGTTTCTATATGATGTAAAGACGATCGATACCGAGTTGCACAAGAATGTGACAGGAGTACCCAACGACTTGATTCTGGCCAACCTCCAGGCTCTTTGCTCCGCACATACAAACATCTGGTTGCGCGTCCCGCTAGTACCGGGCGTCAACCTTTCTTCGGGTCAGCTACGAGCGACGGCCGAGTTGGCCGCTTCACTGCCCTCGGTGCGCCAGGTAAATCTGCTTCCCTACCATCGCTGGGGAAGCGCGAAAGCGCCGTCGCGCGGTGATGGCGATCAGCCAGGCTACGGCCTCGTCTCAGAAGAGAAACTCGGCGAGATCACACAGATCTTCCACGATGCGGGTATAACGCCCGTGATTGGCGGATAGTAATGACCGAACGAACCGAAAAACTAAGGCAAGCCAGCCTGGATGCCATTCCAAGGATTTCCCCCGAGCGAGCTCGACTTCTCACGCTTTTCTATCAAGCGAACGCGGGCAAGTATTCGATCCCCGTCATGCGCGCACGTTCATTCTTCGACCTCTGCAAGAAAAAGACTCTGTTCCTAGGAAAACAGGAACTCATCGTCGGCGAACGTGGCCCCGCTCCCAAACAAGTACCGACCTACCCGGAACTGACGTGCCACACTCTGGATGACCTGCGGGTGCTCCGCTCGCGGCCGAAGACAGCGTATCAATGCGACGAAGAATGTCTTCAGGTTTACGAACAACTGGTCATACCCTACTGGCGTGGACGCAGTATGCGAGACAAGATTCTGGCAGCGATGTCCGAAGAGTGGGTGGCGGCTTACGAAGCGGGACTGTTCACCGAGTTCATGGAACAGCGAGCACCGGGCCACACCGTGCTGGACGACAAGATCTATTCGAAAGGCCTACGCGACTTCCAACGCGACATCGAGCACGCGATATCAAATCTCGACTTCGCAACAGACGTCCATGCCTATGCTCGCCGCGAACAACTGCGAGCAATGCACGTTTCGTGCGAAGCGTCGATACTCTTCGCTAAGCGGCATGCCCAGCTCGCTCGTCAAACGGCGAAGAGCGAGCCGGACTCCGTTCGACGGAGGGAATTGGACAGGATTGCGGACGTTTGCCAGCACGTGCCGGCTCACGCCCCGAGGAATTTTCACGAGGCGTTGCAATCCTACTGGTTCTGCCATCTGGCGGTGATCACAGAGTTGAATGGCTGGGATGCGTACAGTCCGGGCCACCTGGACCACCATCTGTGGCCCTATTATCAGCGCGACCTGGCCTGCGGCCGTTTGACCCGCGAATCCGCCAAGGAACTGCTCGAGGCCTTCTTCATTAAATTCAACAATCACACGGCACCTCCGAAGGTTGGCGTGACGGCCGAGGAAAGCGGGACCTACACAGATTTTGCTAATATCAATCTTGGCGGACTACTTCCAGACGGCTCGGACGGCTCGAATGAACTTTCGTATTTGTTGCTGGAGGTCATCGAGGAAATGCAGTTGCTGCAGCCGAGCAGCAATTTACAATTGTCGCGAAGAACGCCAGACGCATTGCTGAAACGGGCTCTGCGCGTCGTTCGCACCGGATGCGGTTTCCCTTCTATTTTCAACGCCGATGCGGTCGTTCAGGAGCAGATCCGGCAGGGAAAGACGCTCGAAGATGCTCGCGCCGGTGGTTGCAGCGGTTGCGTTGAAGTCGGCGCCTTTGGGAAGGAGGCCTATATCCTGACCGGCTACTTCAACCTTCCCAAGGTCCTCGAACTGGCCCTGCACCACGGAGTCGATCCTCGTACCGGGCGGCGGTTCGCTTCGGGCAAGAAAAGTGTAATGGGCGAGACGACCGAATCGTGGAAGTCCTTTGACGAACTGTTTTCTGCTTTTCGACACCAGCTGCACCATTTGATTGAGGTCAAGATTGGTGGAAACCAGGTTATTGAGCAGATGTACGCGACGTACATGCCGGCACCTTTCCTTTCCGTAATGACGGACGACTGTATTGCGAAAGGCGTCGACTACAACGCCGGAGGAGCACGCTACAACCATACGTTCATTCAATTCGTCGGAATCGGCACCCTGACCGACTCACTCGCCGCCCTGGAACAGATCGTCTTCGAAGAAGGCCGAATGACAACCGACGAATTCCTAGAAGTACTAGATGCGGATTTCGAAGGTCAGGAACTGCTGCGGCAACGACTCGTCAACCGGATGCCCAAGTATGGAAACGATGACCGGCTTGCAGATCAGATCATGGTCCGGGCGTTCAACGCCCTGTTCGAAGAAGTCGACGGCCGGCCAAACTCGAAGGGAGGACGGTACCAAATGGAAATGTTGCCGACGACCTGCCATGTCTATTTCGGTTCGGTCCTTGGCGCCACTCCGGACGGACGCAGAGCGGGCCTGCCTGTCTCCGAGGGAATCTCGCCGGTCCAGGGCGCGGACCGCCAGGGTCCCACAGCGGTCGTCAAGAGCGCTGCGAAGATGGACCATATCAAGACGGGTGGCACGCTCCTCAACTTGAAATTCACGCCCGATTTGTTGAAGGACAACAACGGTTTGACCAAACTGGCTGACCTGGTCCGAGGGTACTTTGCCTTGGAGGGTCATCATTTGCAATTCAATGTGGTTCAGGCCGACACCCTTCGAAAAGCCCAGGATGATCCGGAATCCTACCGCGATCTAATCGTCCGGGTGGCCGGCTACAGCGACTACTTCTGTGACCTCTCCAAAGAACTGCAAGAGGAGATCGTCGCCCGGACCGAACATAAGCAGTTCAGCTCCTGATCGGCAAACTACCGTTCCGGCTGCGTCACGTCGTCTTTCGTCTCTTTGTCTACTCGCGTCAAACACCGTTGGACTCGTCGAACGATACCGTGGGACGCGCATGGCCGTGATTCTCGGCGCAAGATGGATCGCCCCCAGATGCCCGCGTCAGCCTACCAATTGGTTCAACAGTCTGACCGCCTCGCCGGCCAACGCACGCCCGGCAGTTGGCAAAAAGGGAGGCAAATCGATGATTTTCGGTACGGTGATGGCCGAATACTCGCCGGCGGCATATGCGTTGGGATCGGGAAGATAACCGATCAAATCGTCCGCGTATCCGACGACCAGCGTATTCGGCAATGGCGAATCACGCTGAATCGTCAGCCCATAACAACTGTATAACTCGGCCGGATGAAACACCAAACCGAGCTCGCCTAACTGCATCGCGGTGAGTGGCACTCGCGTAAACCGTTCGTCACGTTTTCGCTTGACCGAACCCTGATACCAATCCTCGGCAAATCCCGAGTCGACCCAGTGGCCTCGATTACATTGCGACGGGTCTTTCTCATAGGCGGTCAGCCAGGCGGCAAAGCGTTCTTTGTCAAGTGGTAATGCGAACCGCTCGGTTTGCAGGCGAATTGCATTCACGGGAATGTGTTGAGCAGAGTCCAAGGCTTTGCTGATCGCGGCCGCGACCGGCCGTGCGGTATCTTCCGCAGTACCGATCCAATGTGTCGCGTCACCGGCATTCACGTCACCGCTGTGACCCTGCAAGAACGAAGGTGTGATCTTGTGTTTCTGGCTGACCTGCAAACCGACGAGCCCGGGCCAATCGGGTCCAGCCTGGTCATCGTGATAGCAAACAGGATGGGCGGAGAAATGGTACGACAACAGATCTTTTTTTCCCGCAGCCCTGCCGAAGTGCATCACGTGAACCACCGTGTCGAGCCAACGATCGGCGTCGGTCGCGCCTTCGGTGAACTGATCCTCCGTCTTCCAGGTCTTGGTCGTACGGTTATTGCTGGCTCCCGGCGCGAGGCTCTTTCCCACATTGAGTTCGGCCGGCGCGAGATCCTCTTGAGCCATTCTTACGGCTTGAACGATCTGCGTTTCAACCGAGGCCATGTAATCGGGAGAAATAGCGCCCCATTGGCGAAAGTACCGAAAGGTCGGCATGGAATGCGTGTGTGTCGCACAAAGACGGACGTGCGATGACGGAATACTCAATTGTTGCGAGATTCGCCGCTGCACGCGTTCGGTCATGGCCTGCGAGACACCACAGATATCGAGGGAGATGATGGCAATTTGAGTATCTTTCAGACGGAGCACGATGGCTCGAGCGGCCGCTGGCTGACGAATGCCATTAATGCGGCGTTCCTTGCCTGCCGGCCGGTGAAACCCTGCCATTTCGATACCTAACGGCGGCGTCGTGTCGATAACACCTTCCCCGGCTTCCAAACCGCCATGAACGGCACGTTGCAGACCAGCTCTGGCCGGCCGGGTCGGCCGCGTCGAGCAAAGTGCTGCGGCACCAAGCGTCGTCGAACTCGCAGCAACCTGTCTGACAAATGTGCGGCGTGAAATGGTCCGACCCATGACAATCGCTCCTGACGTGTTGAAATACAGCTCTTATCGGTATGCCGCCTCGATCAGATTCGCAGCCATTATCGAACGATCACCCTGTTAGCTCAGCGCCGGCTCGCGAAGAGATTAACTCCTGGACAACTTCCCGAACTCGCGAGTGTACCCGCCGTTCATACCCACCTCGTCGGAGCTCCAGGGAAACATGCCCACGATGACTCCGTCCGTTGGCTTGATGTTCTCAAACGCGAACCGAAACGCCTCGCGAACCGTTGCCGGACTGCTACACTTGCGACCCGCCGCGAGAATCTTGAACGCCAGGCACGGCTTGTCAACCTGTTGTACGACGCGCGACATAATGACCGGATCACGGCGATAGAAGGGATAAGTGAAGTACAGTGTATCGGGCTCCGGCTTCGGCTTTCCCGCCGGATAGAACGTCTTTCTGGTCAGGAAATAGAAACAGGTCATGAAGAAGTCCACGTCCCAACCCTCGTCGGCAACCTTCTTGATGCAATCGGGGTTGTGCGCCGAGACGCCGGCCAACAGTCCCTGATCATGGACGGCCTTCACGAAATCATGAACCAGGCCGCTCTTACCCTCGGCAAACCGACGATCCGTTACTCCCCCGTGATGAACCAGCGCGATGGGATCGATGGATGTTACGGCCGGTCGAACTTCATCCGGGTTACGAGCCAGGCAGAAGACATTGATCTTGGATCCTCGCTCTCGAGCTGACCGAACGATCTTCGTCGCGTCGCCGTGGAACGAACATTGATGGGTGTTGATCCCGGCCCGCTCGCACGCCAACAGAAACTCGACCGATCTGTCGAGCGTAAAGTACTCCTTCATGTGGCGGTCGACGTGGGGTCCCAGGTAGGAATAGCCGTTGAGCGGATTGGAGCCTGCGATCAGTCGCGAGAGACGATGCTCTCCCAATGCGATGGTCGGTAGCGGTTCGACACCGACCGCCCCGCCTTCGACTCGGCCAGATGCGGCCGCCAGGGTCACGCTCGTACCGGCCGTCACGCGTCCCAAATGAGATAAGAAGTGTCGTCGGTCCATGGTGATTGCTCCATAAAAATGGATTGATCGTTTGGCTATCGGAACCGTCCACCGCCAGCGTATTCTCCAAGCCAACGACCACGATGATCGTCTGATGGCCGAGCGAATGAGCGTACCAGCTGTTGGGGATAACCGCAGCATCGACACGTCATCGCCATTCTATCGTGACAGCCGTCAAACCGCCACCAATGTTGCTCTGAAGCCAAGTTTCGTTGTTGCACGGACTCCCTGCAAACCCACCGAAAGACGGCGGGATCGTCACGAGAGACCAGTACGTGATCAGGGACTGTACCGGCCGACACGTCGCGATCTGCGAGCCCAAACGTCCGCCGAGATCCGCGTGACGAAACTACGTGCTCGCCCAACCGAACGTCGCACATTCGCTCTGCGGAACGGTTACAATATTCGGTGAGTGCTCATCCCGCAGGGGGCTTCACCCGAGAGGACGGCCTGGTGAGAGATCGCGTGGATAACCAACAAATCGACCATCCGATCGGCCGCTTTTCTTCCCGAACTCCGGGGAGACGGAGACCTCAACGCGAGTCCGGCAACGTCCGCCGATCGACGGAAGCCAACGACGAGATACGAAAATAAATCCAGTCAGAGGAAACACACCTTGCCGGCCTCCGTACGTCGTCGGTCGAAGGACGACCGGGCGGCAACACGCATTCAACTGAGAGGAGATGATTCATGAACCGTCAGAAGCCCGCAGCTCGTTTCAACCAACCATCGCGCCGAGCGTTTTTGCAGCAAACGGGGAAAGTGGCAGCAGGCGCCGCCCTGGCAGGAACCGTTATCCGACCGGTCCATGCCGCCGAGGACAATACAATTCGTTTGGCATTGATTGGCTGTGGTGGAAGGGGTAGCGGGGCGGTGGGCAATGCGATGAATTCGGTCCATGGACCGGTCAAATTAGTTGCCATGGCGGACATCGTTGAAAGCCGGCTAGCGACCGCTCATCGAGTCTTGAGCGACAAGTATGGCGATCGCGTCGACGTTCCCAGGGAACGGCAGTTCATCGGATTTGACGCGTACAAGAAGGCTATCGACTGTCTGGGCCCAAACGACGTGGCGATGTTAACCAACTTCGCCTATTTTCGCCCGACCCAATTGGAATACGCCGTCAAGAAGGGCGTCAACGTGTTTATGGAGAAGTCGTTCGCGCCCGACGCTCCCGGCCTGAGGCGACTCATTCGGGCGGGTGAAGCCGCCGAAAAAAAGAACATCAAAGTCGCCGCTGGCCTTCAGTGCCGTCATAGCGTCAACCGGAAGGAGTTGATTCAGCGAATTCGCGACGGCCAACTGGGTGAACTCCAGCTCATTCGCGCCTACCGCATGCATCGAGTGGGTGTGATGGGCAAGAAGCCGGCCGGTTATGATGAGCTCCTGTGGCAGATCCGCAACTTCACACGTTTCTTCTGGGTATCGGGCGGTTTATTCGCCGAAATGAACATCCATCAGATCGACGAGATCTGTTGGCTCAAGGGCGAATGGCCGGTTACCGCCCACGGAATTGGCGGGAGAATGGCCAACAGCCCAAACCACGGACAGGGCTTCGACTCGATCGCCATTGAATGGACGTTTGCAGACGGATCGAAAGCAACCGACGGAGTGCGTTGGTTAGGTGGGCACAGTTTCAACGAGTTTGCCACGTTTGCCCACGGCACGCGGTGCGCGGCGCAATTCTCCGGAGACATTCATGCGGGTACAACCCGAATCTACAAGGATCAGCGGATTACCAAGGACAATATCGTCTGGCAGGCGCCTGACGAGCAAGTCGGGCCATGGGACGCAGAATGGAACGTGTTGCTGGACAGCATTCGGCAAGACAGGCACCAGAACGAGGTGAAGCGGGCGGCCTATTCGAATTTTGCGGACCTGATGGGCCGAGCGGCCGTTCATTCCGGAAAACTTGTTACCTGGGACGAAATGGTTAACTCCGAATTCCAATTCGTCGAGAATATCGACGATATGGACTATGACACTCGGCCGCCCGTCGAAGTTGGGCCGGACGGATTCTATCCGGTGCCGGTCCCCGGCGAGTGGTCCGAGACGTGACCCACGCGGTCGACGTTCCAAGCGGATGGTGTAACTCGATCCGATCGAAAACCACGGGAATGGCGACGTTTTCCCTTACGTCACGCCGTCAAGCCATCGCGACCGTCATTGTCCGGTTGCGGGAACGCGGTTGGGCGCGTGCCGCAACCTGCAGCCGGCGAGCCGGCTGCAGGCGAACCGGCCCCCGGCGGCACGATATCATGCTCGCTCGTCTCCGTGGAGACCGTGACCTTCGCGTTGGAATACCGGCTTCTTCAGACGTTGCCGCGAGCTTGGGGGCTTGAATCCTGAACCGGTCGAGCCACAATTGATATCGTTTGGCCGGACGACGTTTCACGGACGTTCGGCATTCTTTCATGCCGTCCCTCGTTCTGTCCACGATTTCGGGAGCACCTCGATGAACACGACGCGTCGCGATTTTCTCAAGCACTCGGCCGCATTCGGCGCCCTGGCGTCCATTCCTTACTTCGCAACAAGCCGAGTCGGTTGGGCTCAGGAGACCGGCGATCGGCTGACCGTCGCATCGATCGGCGTGGGAGGCAAGCATGGACGGTACAGTCGCGGCGGCACGGTCGCTCGGCAGGCCGGAAAACTTGGCCGCATGATCGCCGTTTGTGATGTCGACGCTGTCCATACCGAGCAGTTCAATGCCAGCTTCGATAACAAGCTGAACATGTACGAAGATTATCGTGAAATGCTGGCCAAGGAGAAGCCGAACGTAGTGACCATCGGTACGCCCGATCACTGGCACGTGCCCATTTCCATTGCAGCATTGCGCGCGGGATGTGATGTTTACTGCGAAAAGCCGCTCACCCTAACCATCGAAGAAGGGATCCTCATTCGCAAGGTTGTCGAGCAGACAGGGCGAGTGTTCCAGGTCGGTACGCAGCAACGTAGCGAATACGGCTCGAAGTTTCTTCGAGTCGTGGCCATGGTCCAGAGTGGCATGTTGGGCGATAACGTCAACGCCTACCTGGCCATCGGCGGTGCGCCGGGCGACGGGCCATTCGAGCCGGCGCCGGTTCCCGAGGGGCTGAATTGGGACCTCTGGCTCGGGCCCACACCGAAGCGAGACTATATGGAGCAGCGCCGGCGCATGTTTCGTTGGTGGTTCGACTATTCGGGCGGCAAAATGACCGACTGGGGCGCGCACCACATTGACATCGCCCAATGGGCGCTCGGCTGTGATACCACCGGCCCGATCCGAGTCAACGGCACCGGCCAGTTCCCCTCGATTGTTCCGGAAGGGCTTGACTGGCGATCGTATTTGGATGGCAAGACTGCCTTGCCTGCCGGATATAACACCGCGACAAAATTCAGCATCGAGTTGGACTTTGCTAACGGTTCCACCATGACCGTCACGGACAACTACAAGAGGGAAGGGGATAACACGAATTTCGGTAATGGGATCTTATTCGAAGGGGACCGGGGCCGCATCTTCGTCAATCGCGGAAAACTCGAGGGCAAGCCGATTCAGGAAATGACCGAGGCCGATCATCGGGCCATCGACGAAAAGGTCGTCGAGTTATACCACGGTAAGAAACCGACCGGCCACATGGCCAACTTCTTTGAGTGTCTCGAGACGCGTAAGCAGCCGATTTCGGACGTGGTGACCCACCATCGCACCATGACCTCCTGCCACCTTTGCAATATCTCGCTGATGCTCGGCCGTGAGCTGAAGTGGGACCCCGAAAAGGAGCAATTCGTCAACGACCCCCAGGCGACAGCACTCATGACCCGCAATCGCCGCAAACCGTACGTGCTGGAGGTCTAAGCGACCTTGATCCGGTCGCTCGACCTGCGACCCAACGCGTGTGACCGATCCTGTGTCACCCAAAGTCACCCAATCGGCTTGGCCGCTCACGACCGGCTATCGTGAGCGGCCTTTTTTTGTCGGGACACTGCACCCTTTCAGTGGGGATGGGCATACCCCACGACAGGGCACGCTGTTAAAAGAAGTCGATTAGGAAAAGTGCTGCAAATGGGATACAGATTCCGACGGCGGGGTTCTTGCTTACGACCGGGCGGAGATCAGTCGATATTGCTCTATATCAGTGCTGGTAGCCGGCCGTTCGTGCCCGATTTCACGAATATGCGATTGCCCAAGACCAGCACGCGACAAGGTACGAGTGCGGCACGGTAGGATGCCTCGAACCGCCCGCACGAGAACTGACTCGATGGGACCGCTAAGGATTCAACGCTGTCGCCATGGCAGGCGAGGCAATGCCATGCCGATCCAACCACACATGGTCGGACACCGCGAGCATGTGCGAACCGGTAGCACTCGAATTCCCGCTGAGTGTTTTCAGATTCCGCACTACGTGAAACGGACGACTGTCCGGTCGCTATCAGACCCAACAGGAGGGTAGACGGATGAAACGATTGTATGTCGCATGCGCGGCTGGAGCCATGTTATTGATATGGGGCCCCGCGTTATTGGCAGCGGACCTGGTCGTGGCCCCGGTGGTGAATCTACGTCACGGTACGCCGGTCGACATTCATCGGCCGCAGGCGTGTACGCAATGTGGTCGTGAGATGTGTGTCACGCGGACACCGGTGCAGAAGTGTGTGCCTGGCAAGAAGCTGGTCTACGACACCTGCAAGCGTTACGAATACGTGACGGTTGCCGAGACCAAGTACCGATTCCACAAGCGATTGGTGATGAAGAAGGTACCGGCCGACTACTGCAAAACCGTTTGCAAAGACAACGACCACAACCATTGTCATTCAGTGGAAAAATGGGACGCGGCCGGCGGAACCTGCAGTTGCGGTCAAGTGCACTGCAAGAACTGCGTGCCGGATTCGGAAAACATTCCCTGCAAGACGTGCAGCACCGAGCCTGGCAAGACGACCACGACGGTTCGCTACTGGACCTGTGTCAAAGAGCCATACACGGTGTACCGGCAAGTTCGTCGCGAGATTTGCGTGAAGAAGCCTCGCTATGAACATGTCACCGTACCGATCACGAAATATGTGTGTGACAGCTGCAACAGCTGTGGCGATCCCGGCTGCGACTCCTGCGACGGCGCGGGCTGCGACAGCTGCAGCGGGCAGTGATGCGGAAGATCGTGAGGAGGCAGACGGTAAGGCCGCCTCACTTATGGATTGAACCGAGTGTGCCTGACACCGAACCCGCGGTTTCAGGCACTCGGATAACGGCAAATTTCGGTCAGCGACGGACTCGGATGTGCTTATCTAGGCATTTCACTTCACTCATGGATGGAATTGTACGATGTTTCAACGACCTTTATCACAATTGAGCCGGATTGCGGCGTTGGGGGCTTCCGCCCTGGTCGCCTGGCTAGCCGTTTTTGCGTGTGTCGAGAAAGCGCACGCGATCCCCACGTTTTCCAGGAAATACAAGACTTCCTGCATCACGTGCCACACAGTGTTTCCAAAACTCACCAACGTTGGCGAGGCATTCCGCGTAAACGGTTACCAATTCCCCCAGGACGACGACATCCTGGTGAAGGAAGAAGCGGTACCGCTGGGTAGCGACTCGTACAAGGATATGTGGCCCAATTCGGTCTGGCCCTCGGATTTGCCGGGTCTTCCCCCCGTGTTCATTCGCGCTCAACTTCGAGAAAAATTCAACACGGACCCCGGAGCGAACGGCCTGAAATGGGACCAGGACTTCCCGCACGAGATTGCTTTGGGCGGAGCCGGCACGTTCGGCCCCGACATCTCTGCCTGGTGGGAAATCGAGTGGGAACCGTCGGAAGGCAAGGGCGGGGCCATCGAACGCGCCTTCGTTCAGTTCAGCAACCTGTTTGCATGGGACACCATGGACGACGACGACGGTGCTCGACTGGCCAATCGCTGGCTCACATTGCCCCCGCGAGCGTTGAACCTGCGGATGGGTAAGATGGAGCCTCAAGTGCTGGCCCATCACTGGTCGCAACATGCGCGGGCCGGCATCGAACAACCGTTGCCCAACCGCCAACGATATTATGCCAATCGGTTCCGGTTCGAGCCCGTCCAGAGTGCGGCGATTGAGTTGCACGGCGTGATTCGCCAGTATAACCGCTACGTGGTCGGTATCGCCAATGGAGGAAACGTCTCGAGCGGTCAGCTGGAAGACAACAACAACAAGGACTTCTACTTCCGGTTCGCGCATCGTTGGTTCGGTTTTCCGCTTGATGGCCGCCTGGCCTCCTTCGACTCATTCGACGACGCTGCCGACGCTCCCACCGAGGCCGCCAGCAACGCCATGACGATACGCGGGCAGAGCCCGGATGACGCCGACCTGTTTGCACCGGCCCAGCTGGATTGGTGGCGCAACTGGGCGTTCGACACCGGTGCCTTTGGCTGGTGGGGAACCAGTGAACTGGCCCCCGGACGAACCGGTCTGGCCAACATCTACAGTGACGACTTCAATCGCATTGGAGCGGACGCTCGTCTGCAATGGCGTGATTGGGATGTCTATGGCATGATCTACTGGGGCCATGAAGAATTTGCCGGCCTTAATGGAAACGTCAATCTCGGCACCGAAGACTTCTACGCCTATGCCTTACAGGCTGATTACATGATCAAGCCTTGGCTGATGGGCTACGCTCGCTACGAAGAATCGGTCTTCAACGAGCCGTCTCGTGTCGAGGGCCAAGAAGGACGCATCGTACCCGGCCTGATCGCCGTCATTCGTCAGAACATGAAGCTGCAGCTCGAGTGGGTTGCCGACACCACCGGACGTGATAATGGTGGGCGGCAGGCGACCGACCAACTGCGACTTCAACTCGACTATACGTATTAATCCTGTGGGTCTGAAAAGAGACCCCAATGTGTGTGTTTGCCGGAACTCGTACGGGCCCCAATCCCCTGGTCCTTCCCACTCGAACGAGTGGTTCAGGCCGGGGGTGAGTGGTCCGTTCGAGTTTTTTCTTGGTTTTGCTGGCGAACCATGTCGCATTCGTTCGATGAACCTCCCGTTATCTACCGTCACCGGTGCTTGCGCCGACAGCCCCCGTGGAAGACTGGGGTACGGTGGTTTGACTTATCACGACCCTGGCAGTTCTGCCACGTGACAATAACTGTGTCCTCGCGCTGGGCTGCCGAGCTGCCATGCGCGACGATGCCGGCCCCCATCGTCGTCTGGTAACCGAATGGCACTGGACAGAGCCCGGCCTTTGCCGGTGCCGATCTGATCGGGGTTGGCGATGATGCAGAGGAAGGAAGATCCGCATGTTCCATTACGGCCGATTACGATCGCTCGGCTTCTTCACGGCCCTGACCTTGGCAGCTGCGACCGGAGTCGAGCGGCGTGCCGTGGCCGACAGACCGTTGCCGGCGCGCGGTGTCGAGGCTGCAAGCGGGCCGAGTGCAGTCGGTCAGACGCCACCGGCCGGAGTCCAGCGAGGCCTCTATTCGCCGGGAATTATTCGGCGTTTGCCGCCGATTCATGGCCCGTCACCGTCAGAAACTCTTAATCGAAACACCGAATCCGGGGATGGATCGCCCACTCCCTATCGTCCGCCCAATCATCCTGAGGGTCGTCGGGCGGTAACCGCTATCGTGCACGGTCGTTTGGCGAACGGTCGAATTCCGCTTGTTCGGTGCCGCGTCGTCCTCATTCCCTTTGACACCACCGCCGTACGGGGCGACTTCCAGGAGGCGGAGCTGCTCACATCGGTTACCGACGAGAATGGCATGTTCACCTTCCCCGAGGTACCGCAGGGCAAGTACAAGATGAAGTGGCTTCCGGCCGGCACCCGGCAATGGATTCGCCGCATTTCCCTCAAGCCCGACGTCCAGGTACGGACGGACAAAGAGATCTGGCTCAAGGAAATCCGCGTTGCAACGCGCACCGTCAATTAGCTCGCCAGCTCCAAACGCGTCTGGAACGAATCCAACGGTAGGGCGGGCCCTGCCGGTTGTTTGGCCTCGCTGATGTGGGTAGGCAAAATCAAGAATCCTGAGACCCGAATTGCGTAAACGCGAACGCAGGTGTATACTCTTGACACTGAGACGTGTTGACAGTCGGCGATGGAGGGTGGCGTGCATCACGCTTCCCGGTTGACGAACGGTTCTCAGTTGGCTTGGCGCGTTTCTTTACCCTCAGAGCTTGCAGGCTGCAAGCGCCTTTCTGTCAATTCGTGCGTTTTTCATCGCACACCGGCATCCCTAGACACGTGGCATTTCGATGTCGATTGCGATATTTCCCTTGTGTTTTTTTGACCTTGTAGCAAGGTGAGTTGAGCCTTAGAGCATATACAGGCATCTTAATCGCCGGCTCTTGACCTGACGCCACCTTTTTGGGAGCGTTGTCATAGTGGTAGCCTATTGCTGGTTTTCCGCTGCTGAACAGCATCTTTCAAAACTCAGGTCAGATACTCTACCCATTACTTTCGAGCTTGACTCTTCAGCTCAACGTCCGGCCATCTGTCGCGACGATAACCGCCGCCAAACGGAATCGGGATACGGTCGCTCGAATATGGCCGACTCCACAGTCTCTCTGAGGCAGTTTGCGCGCCGGGATCGACAAGTCGACGATAGATCTCCGGACCGGACGTGCGTACCTGGACAACGGTTGTTTATTTGGACGAGCGTGCGGGCAAACTGCATGCATCAAGAAATGAGGTGAATTGAGATGACCCGACAGATGAAGATTGCAGTCAGCTTGGCAATGTTATTGGGAGCAACGGTTCTGTTCTCCGTACCGGCTCAGGCCGGCACTGGCTCAATCAAGGGCAAGATCGCTGTCGATCCGCACAGCGGCGTCAAATCGCCGGCCAACGTCGTCGTTTTTGTGGAGAAATACACAGGTGACGTAGCTGCGCCAACCAAGCCGGTGGTGATGGATCAGGTGAGATTGGTGTTCATTCCACACGTCGTTCCGATTGTGAAGGGCGGCTCGGTTGAGTTTCTGAACAGCGATCCGGTCGTCCATAACGTGATGTGGCCTGCCAGCAGTAACGGCGCCTATCCATCCTACAATCTTGGCAACTGGGGAAAGGGCAAGAAGAAAGACTACACGTTTGACAAGGAAGGCCACGTGGTCATTCTGTGCAACATCCATCCCGAGATGGAAGCACACGTATTGGTTCTGCAAAATCCGTATTTTGCCGTCGTCACGAAAGACGGAACGTACGAGATCAAAGATGTCCCGGCCGGCAACTACACAGTCAAAACGTGGTATGAGAAATCGCGTCGTTTGAAGTCCAAGTCGGCGAGCGTGACGGTGGAAGAAGGCAAGGCGGCCGAGCAGGATTTCAAACTCAGCCGCCGATAGACGGGGGCACGAACGGCCGAGTCACTATGCGAAGTATGAGGCCGTTGGAGGCAGGGTAAACCTATGCGTACAGACAGGTGGAGCGGTGCTGCTCGCAGTCGGCTCGCATCGGCCGGTGGATCTTGCCTCGGCCGGTGAAGACGATTGGCTTTTCGACTCTGTTCGTAACCAGCCCGAGCCGGCTGATAAAGTTCGGACGGACGCTCGCATCACGTTTGCGATCGTATCGCTCCGCGTGACGAAATGCGTGTTGAGGGAGACAAAGGGAGATGGTGAAAAAGAAATCGCAACCCGATCGCGACCAGCCTGCTTCACCAGCGGACGGAGTTGCACGAGCGGGTGGTGCTGCCCAGGAAAGTGGGTCGGAGCGCAACGATCCGGGGGCCCGCAATCTGGGCCTGCTGGTCGCCGGCGCGCTCACGTGCCTGTCCTCGTTTCTGCTTTACTTATTGTGGGTATCGCTGGCGGATGCGGCTCCGACGGTCATTGCGCCTTTCCTGCCCGAATCCGACAAGCAGCTATTTCGTGACTTGGCAAGCGGCGACGGAAATGGCCCACCGCAGCAGCCGGCAGTAGCCGTTGAGCCCGAGGAAGACTACGGTCCGGAGTTGCGGATCTGGAGCCCCCGGCTGGTTCGTCAGGGCCAACAACTGTATCGCTCGGCTGGCTGTGGTCTCTGCCACGGACGCCTGGGAAAAGGGGGCGTGACGAATCCAAACTACGCCAAGGAGACCTTCCCACCACTGGACAACATGGCGGCGAAACTGTCACTGGAATTCCCCGAAGATGTTGACGTCGTCATCGAGATGTTGACGACTGGCCAGTCGCTCGACAATCCAGCGGACATTGACATCCCCGATTCAGCGGGTTTGGTGTCGGCGAAATTCCAGATCGTTTCCAAGGTCATTCATGATGGAAATCCCGCCGCCAAGAAAGATCTCGATGGTGCGGAACCCATTTTCATGCCGTCCTATAAGGGCCGCTTGACGGATGCCCAGATCAATCAGATCATCGCGTCATTTCTCATCATGTATCCCATTGAAGAAGAACCACTGGAAGGCGAATCGCAACCATGAGTACGATCTACGCCCGCACGGCTTGGCTGGGAGTCATCCTGCTGGGGATTTCTTTCCTGTCGGGCTGCGAGACGGGTGCTCAAGCCGAAATGCAACGTTTACGTTCGTTAAACAATCATCGCAAGCACGTCGATTTGAAGATGGATTGCTCAGGCTGCCATTATGGGGCCCGTGACGAAGACCGGGCGCATTTGCCGTCGATCAGCGCCTGTGCCCAATGCCACCGAGTCGATCGGGCCTACCCACCGACTTCAGACGAGTTGGCGAGCCACATCAAGAGTCAAACCGAGATCCCATTTATCCGAGTCAATCGTTTGCCTGGGCATGTGTACTTCTCACATGTCGCTCACGTCGAGTTGGGCAAGATCGAATGTGGCGAATGCCACGGAGACATGAATGACGCCACCCACCCGGCGACTCGACCGCTGGTGAGGACGCCCGACATGTACGCCTGCATGGATTGTCATCGGCGGCGCAACGTGAGTGTTGATTGCCTCACGTGTCATCGATAGTAACGGGGCGCCGCGCGCCCGCTGAGCAACGAGGTGGTCTGTTGAACGATATCTCACGCAGAAGATTCTTGTTTCGCGCCGGTGCAGTGGCTGGTGGAACCGGAGTACTGGCCGGCTGCAACGACCCGCCCGGTCCCTATTCCTTGGAGCGACCCGACGTACCCGGCGCCGATGCCTGGCCGGCGAGTCCTGACCACTGGGTCATGACAACGTGTGGTCAGTGCTTGGAAGGATGCGGTGTCAAGGTGCGCGTCGTCAATGGTCGAGCGGTGAGAATCGAGGGCAATCCGGATTGTCCCGTGAATGAAGGTGCCATCGGTCCGAAGGGGCAGGTCGGTACCCAACTGCTCTATCATCCGGATCGCGTGACGCAGCCGTTACGTCGCGACGGGCCGCGTGGATCGGGTAAATGGAAACCGATCAGCTGGGAGATCGCGGTAGCGGAAATTGCAGAGAAGCTATCTGCGATTCGCCAAGACGATCCAGCCCAACTGGTGGTGTGCGACGGACAACCGCGGGGCAGCATGCCGCAACTCTGGGATCGTTTCTTGAGCGTCTTTGGAAGCCCGAATCACATACGCCACCATGGTGAAAACCTGGGTGGAGCGAGGGAAGCCGTCGAGGCGATGCAAGGGGTGCCCGAATTGCCGGCCTATGACGTGCAAAACGCGTCGTACATTCTGGTTTTTGGCGACCATTTGCTGGAATCCTCGTGCCGCATGATGCACGCGGTGCAGCAGGCGACCACTCGGCCTCGCCAGCGAGGCCAGGCACCATGCAAACTCGTCCAGGTGTCAAGCAATCATTCGCTCTCCGCCTCGCGAGCCGATAACTGGGTGGCCGTCACGCCCGGCACCGAGGGCGCCCTGGCCTTGGCTCTGGCACATGTCTTGGTGAAAGAGAAACGGTACAACGCGAAGTTCGTGGAGGAACATACAAGCGGATTCGAGGCCTGGGAGGACGAAAAGGGAAAGCACGCCGGCTTCCAGGACGTTCTTCTGGCCGACTATGCACCCGAACGGATGAGTGCCATCACAGGCGTGGCACCCGATAGAATCGCCCGCCTGGCACGCGACCTGGCGGCGCACAAGCCCGCCGTCGTTGTCAATCAAGTCCGTGCCACTACCTGTGGCTTGGGCACGGCGCTGGCCATTCACGCGATCAACGCCCTGCTGGGCAACCTGGAACAACCCGGCGGTGTTTCGGTCAACCAGAGTGTTCCTTTAACCGAGTGGCCCGCTGCAACATTGGATCAGATCGCAACCAGCGGTTCTCAAAAGGCTCGCTTGGACGGCAGCCATTCGGCCGACTGCCCGCTGGGCGAGGATCTCGTCCATCGTTTGCCGGACGCTATTCTTGGCGGCCAACCGTACCGCACGCAGGCGTTATTTCTGTACTACTCGAATCCGGCCTTCTCAAAGCCGGCGGGTCAGAACTGGCAGAAGGCGATTTCCCAGGTACCGCTGGTCGTGAGTTTTTCGCCGTTGCCCGACGAGTCGACCTTCTGGGCGGATTACGTTTTACCAGATCACACCTACCTGGAACGATGGGAGTTGGTTGAGCCGGCGCCCCACGGCGGCCGGACGGTGCTGGGCATCCGGCAACCGGTGGTCTCGCCTCGGCACGACACGCTGGCCACGGGAGATTTCCTGATCCGGTTAGCCAAAGCGATCGGTGCGCCGCTGGCCGAAGCTTTCCCTTGGGAGTCGTGTCGGGAGGCACAGAGTGCCTTGTTAGAGGGGCTTCTGCAGGTCGAAGGCGCCACGCCGCAGGCCAAATCGGTGCCCCAGCTAATCGGAAAGATGGAGGCAATCGGCGGCTGGTGGGGCCCCGAAACAACGCCCGATCCGAAACGACTCGCATTTCCAACCAAGTCGGGCAAATTTGAGTTTTTCTCGCACCGCCTTGCGGACCGACTCAAGTCCGTCTTTCCCGATGACGGGCAACTGACGAAATTTCTCAATGGGCAATCCGTCGGCACACGCGGCGACGCCCTGTGCATGCCGCATTGGGAACCGGCACAGTTTGCCGGGAGCGAGGCGGAATACCCGTTCATCCTGCAGGCCTATCGGGCCGTGGATTATACCGAGGGCGGTTCCCGCCAGTTTTCGTATCTTCGCGAACTTCCGACATCGACGCACGGAGGTGGGTGGAAACAGTCGTTTGAAATTCACCCTGAAGATGCGAGACGATTATCGCTGTTTGACGGAGATGAAATCTGGGTCGAATCGCCCGTCGGCAAACGACACGCAGCGGTCACTTTGATGGACACCATTCAACCGGGGACCATCGGCCTGCATTTGGGCAGCGGCGTCTGGCCCCCGGAGTTGGACGAAACGAGTTGCTTGGGACTTGGCGGCGGGCTGCTCGCCGATCGCTCGGATCCCTTGTCAGGATTGCTTGCCTTTACCGCAACGCGCGTACGCATACGAAAGTAGTGTCTCTCCATGAATACACCACGCAATCCACGTGAAGCGACCGATCATTCGTTGTCACGCGGGAGTTTCCTAAAGAGCTGTCTCGGTGCCGTGGCCGGGCTATTCGTGCTGTCCCGCAGACGGGGCTGGAGCGCCGAACCCACGCCGGCGAAACCGAAACCAAAGTGGGGCATGTCGATCGACCTGGATAAATGTGTCGGCTGCCAAGGTTGTGTGGTCGCTTGCCGCCTGGAAAACAACGTGGCAGTGGCCGGTGCCGAGCAGGATGAGAAGCAGCGGGCCATTTACTGGATGGACATGTTGCCGGTGAAGGAGGGTGAATTTCAAGGTCTGCACGGACCCTTCATCCCGACTCCCTGCAACCATTGTGAGAACCCTCCATGCGTCAAGGTCTGTCCGGTCGGCGCGACGTTCATCAACGAAGAAGGGATCGTCGGTCAGATTTGGGCGCGCTGTATCGGGTGCCGTTACTGTACCACCGCCTGCCCGTACACTCGCCGGTACTTCAATTGGCTCGAGCCAAGTTGGCCGGATGAATTGAAGAACCTGCTTAATCCCGACGTGGCCACGCGGCCCAAGGGTGTTGTCGAAAAATGCACGTTTTGCCATCAACGATTGAGGAAGGCGAGACTTGACGCGCGATTGGATGGAAGGGAACTGACCGACGACGACGTCCGGAAATTGCCGGCCTGTGCCGAGTCGTGTCCGACGGAGTCGATCGCCTTCGGCGACTTGAATGATCCCTACTCGGCCGTTTCCCAGGCAGCCAAGAGCCCACGAGCCATGCGACTTCAGGAAGAACTTGGGACCCGGCCCAAGGTCGTCTACCTGCGCGAAGTCAAATCGCAGGAGTAAAAGAAAGAATCATGCAAACGAACGCAAACATCGATCTGTCGTATGATGCCTCCCCAGTGTTCTCCAACGTCGGCAAGGCGGGACGATCGTTCTGGGTATTCGCAGCGATACTGACGGGAATCACCGTTTGGGGAATCTACGCCTATCTCTATCAATACGTGCTGGGATTGGGCGCCACCGGTATGAACCGGCCCGTCTATTGGGGCGTCTATATGGCGAATTTTGTCTTCTTCATCGGCATCAGTCACGCCGGCACCCTGATTTCCGCGATTCTGCGAATTGCGAACGCCGAATGGAGACGACCGGTGACACGCTGTGCGGAAGTGATCACCGTTCTTGCGCTCATCTTCGGTGCGTTGTCGGTCATCATCGACCTGGGTCGCCCTGACCGCATTCTCAACGTGTTGAAATTCGGCCGCCTTCAGTCACCGATTCTGTGGGATGTCGCGTGCATTACGACCTACTTAACCGGCAGCCTGCTCTACCTCTACTTCCCTTTAATTCCCGATCTGGCCATTCTTCGGGATCGGGAAATCGGCTGGACGGGCCTGTACCGAGTGCTGGCGTTGGGCTACACCGGGACACCCAAACAAAAACGTCGCATTGAATTCTGGATCGGTGTTCTGGCGGTCATTTTCGAGGCACGACCCGATGCGGTGGTGCAGATT